>JBKOYW010000005.1:0-6001 GCA_046744275.1 Actinomycetota bacterium | reverse complement strand
GATCCAGCGCGTACACCGCGAGGCGGTCGGCGGCGTGCCCGACGCCCGCACGCTCGCCTTGCTGGAGGAGGCCCTCGCGCAGCCGGGCGTCCCCGCCGCCTGGCGCGTACCCGACTTCGGTCGGCCGCTGCTGCCCGTCGTGCCGGTTCGGTTCCGCCGCGACGGCCGCATGCTCAGCTACTTCTCCACCGTCACGACGCTCGGCACGCCGCAGGACGCGATGCTGCAGGAGATCCGCGTCGAGAGCTTCCACCCCGCCGACGCGGCGACAGCTAGCGACCCACGCGTCCCTGGATCTCGTTGACCTGCTGGTAGGTCGGCCGGTTGATCCAGTGGATGAGCGGCTGGGTGGCCCCGCCGACTGCCTTGAACTCGACCGAGTCGAAGCACCACTGGTCCGCCTCCGGGCACTTCGGGTCGCCGCCGTAGACCTCGCTCGCCGGCACCGCGAGCGCCTCGCGCAGCGAGCTCCGCAAAGCGCGACGGCAGCGCGCCAGCGAGCCGCCGCCGCAGTACTCGCGGGAGTAGCGCCCGCGCACCGGGCGACCGAGCACGGTCATGAGGTCCTTGCGCACGTAGCCGTACCAGCCGTCCTGATAGGCCGACCCGCGATGCTGGCCGCCGGTGTTGGGCTCGTTGTCGGCGTCGACCACCGTCAGCAGCGTGCGCAGCGCGTCGTCGCCCAGCGCAGGCCCGAACTGGGCCTCCACCCACAGGGGCCACCAGGCGTCCAACACCCGGATCGCGTCCGCATGCTCGTAGACGCCGTCGCGGTCGTGGTCACGCCGCAGCCCGCCGGCCTTCCTCCACGCGCGCAAGGCGGCCACCGCGTCACGCAGCGCCTCGTCGCGCGGCGTCCCCAGCACCTCGAGGGCCAGCGGCAGGACCGCGTGCGCCCGCAGGTCGGTCGTCCCCGCCAGCTCCATGATGTCGATCGCCCGCGGGAGCGTGACCTTGCGCGAGCCGCGGATCGCGCGCTTGAGCCGGTCCTCGAGCAGTACCGACCGGTAGGTGGACGAGTACATCACGCTGTCCGACGCCCGGTAGCCGCGCGCCTGCTTGTTGTTCCAGTTGACGAGGTAGCGCTGGTCGATCACGCGCGGGTGCTGCGCGAAGGGCGTGAAGCGGGCGGTCCAGCCGTCGGGATCCCAGCCGCGCCACTCGAACCGCGCCGCGACCGGGAAGTCGTGATTCACGCCGGCGGCCCGCACCGGATTGGCGCCCGAGTTGAAGTAGGCGATCTCATCCGAGTCGGCGTAGAACCAGTTGAACGTGTAGCCGATCTTGCTCGCCGCCCGCTGGAAGCTGTGAGCGTCCCGCACCGCCGCCGGGTCGTTGAAGTCCATGAAGCCGGTGGCGGAGTCGACCTCGTGGAAGTACGTCGAGCGCAGGCGGGCGAACGCGACCGGGCGGCCGTGCACCGATCCGCGGCCCGCGATCAGCCCCAGCTTGGTGCGCTCGGCGCGCAGCGTCTGGGAGCCCGGCGGCGACTGGTCGGCCGGGGTTGGGATCCAGCGGTTGGTCCGCTCCAGCACCTCGATCGGCAGGCACGCGCCGCGGAAGCGGTAGTGCATCGAGTCAATCGTCGGGGGCGAGCCGTCGGGCTCGCAGAGGTCGAGCGCGAACGTGTCGATGTTGTCCTGTCCGGCGGAGGTCGCGCTCCACGCGTAGTCGCGCCCGCGGCCGAGCTGCACGTAGAGGTTGATGCCGACGAACGCGGCGCCGCGGGCGTCGATCCCCGGCAGGCCGTCCGCCGCGGGGGCGTGGACGTCCTCCTCCATCAGGATCTGCGGGTTGAAGTAGGCGACCTGCGGGCCGGCCACGAACAGCGGATGGCCGCTCGCCGACTCGCGGCCCGACACCAGCAGCGCGTTCGAGGCGGTCGGCGGGAAGGCGAGGAGACCGCCGGCGCCGCTCTCCACCTTGTGCCGCCGGAGCGAGCCCGGGTCGGGGCGGGCCACGCCCCGGGCGCGCAGCGGCTGCGACTGGTACGGGAAGCGCCCGCGCAGGACGGTCACCGGCGCCGCCGGGTCCTCGGCGGCGCGGAAGTCGCGGAACACCCGGGCGCCCGGGCCGCGGCCGAACCGCTTCTCGAGCGCGTCGGCGACCTCCGACCACGCCAGCTCGTTCCCGCCGCCGCGACCGAAGATCCCGCCGACGAGCGACGCCGTCGCGATCACGTCGGTCCGCTTCCACGGATCCGGGCCCTGCGGGCGCCCGATCGCGAGGTACTCGCCGGGCAGCTTGGTCGGGTCGAGCCGCGTCTCCGCGATGTACTGGTTGACGCCGGCGATGTAGCTGTCGACGTCGCGCCGCATGATCTCGCCCTGGCGCCCGAACAGCCGCGGGATCTGCTCGGCCTGGCGCTCGAGGTCGGCCTCGGTGTAGGGCGCGACCTCCCACTGCTCTGCGTCCATCGCGGCGTTCGCGCCGCCGGCGAAGCTCGACAGCTCGGCGCGGCCGGCATGGCGCAGCACGTCCATGAAGAACAGCCGGTCCTCGGCGCCGACGTACCCGAGGCCGAACATCGCCCCGTCGCGCGTGGTGCCGTACACGTGCGGGACGCCGAAGCTGCGGTCGCGCACGATCGTGACGTCGGACCGAGGCGAGTAGGTGCGCTCGACGTCGTTCTCGCGCACGCCGAAGCTCGAGTCCTTGTAGTAGGTCGGGATCTGCGCCGCGGTCAGTCCCGGCGTCGCGTACACGAGGTCGCGGTACATCGGCAGCTGGTCGCAGCAGTGCGGCACCGTCTGGCCGGTGGCGAGGAAGGCCGCGAGCTCGACGGCGTTGTAGCGGCCGCGCGTACCCGGCGGCAGGATGTCGCGGAAGCCGCCGGCGTCGTTCGCGCGATACGGCGCCGGCGCGGGCCCACCACCGCCCTGGCCGGGCAGCGGCGGCAGCGGGATCTGGGCGTGCGCAGGCGCGACCGCGAGGGCCAGCAGCAGGGCTCTTAGCACCGGAATCCGGAGCACGGCCCGGCACGTGTACCCGTGAACGTCAGCGTTCAAGCACCGGCATGACGCCGGCGGGGATTACGCGTAGGCCAGCGCGCCGTCGGCGTGCACGATCGCGGCGATCTCCTCGGAGGCGCGCTCGAACTCCTCGTCGGAGAGCACAGGCGTGCCCTCGAACGGGAGATCGCGCGTGATCTCCAGCCACGACCGGCATCCGCCGTAGTCGTCGCGCACCCGGACCGTGACCGGCCGCGGGATGCGATAGGTGCGCAGGAGCAGCACGTGCAGCGGGTGTCGGCGCTTCCACGCGAGGCGCTTCTCGGCGTAGTCGGGCGTCCACACGTAGAACGGCGACAGGCCGTCCACGACGCGGCGATCGGTCACGGTCCAGGCGCCCGCAACCTCGGCCCACGCGCGGATCCGCACGCGATCCGGCTGCGAGATCCCGCCGTCGCGCATCACGGCATGGGCGGGCGGCTCGCCCTCGGCCCAGACGCCCTCCTCGAGCGCACGGCGCAGCTCGGGTTGATGCGATTCACGGACGAGGTCGCCGCGCTGGTGGTCGAAGGTCGGATACAGGAAGAAGCGGTCGTGCTCGAGCGCGAAGTGCTTCTCGGGCTCGCGAATGCCGCCCTTTCGGAGCGTCACCAGCTGCTCGCCCTCGGCGAGCGCGCGCACGGTGACGGCCCATTCCTTGAATGCGATTGGCATAGGGAAGGTGGTGGAGAAGGAGATGTGTGAGGGTACGGCCCCGCCAGGTAGACGGCCCACCGCACCCTGCCCTGAACCCGCCGCCGTATAACCCCCGGCGACGGAGTCACATACTATGCACAAAGTACGCGATTCGCCAAATCTGCCTGCAAATCGCACTCATCCAACACAAGTGGTTCGCTTTACAACCGGGTGTCGCTGAGGTCCTCGACGACTTCGAGCACGGCCGCGAAGTCCTGGTCGCCCAGGCCACGCCCCGCACCGGCGGCGTAGAGCTCGCCCGCGAGGGCGGCGAATGGGAACCCCGCGCCGGCCGCGCGCGCGTCCTCGAGGCACAGCAGGACGTCCTTGAGCATGTGCTCGAGCTTGAACAGCGGCGTGAAGTCGTGCGCGAGCATCGGCTCGCCCTTGAGCTGAAGCATCGTCGAGTTCGCCGAGCCGGCGCCCATGACCTTCAGCAGCGCGCCGAGGTCGACACCGGCGCGACGGCCGACCACCAGTGCCTGTGCCAGCGTCGCGCAGTTGACGGCGCTGACTGCGTTCGAGAGCACCTTGACCTGCTGCCCGGTGCCGACCTCGCCGACGTGGACGATGATCTCGCCCATCGCCTCCAGCAGCGGCATCGCGCGCTTGATGTCCGCGTCGCTGCCGCCGGCCATGATCGTGAGCGTCCCGTCCTCGGCCTTCGGCGCCGAGCCGGTGACCGGCGCGTCGACGAAGCCATGGCCGCGCTCGGCGAGGACGCCGCCGATCCGGCGGGCGTCGACCGGCCCGATCGTGGACATGTCGACGAACAGCGTGCCGGGCCTCGCGCCGCCAACCGCACCGTCCTCGCCGAGCAGCATCTGCTCGACCTGGGCGCCGTCGACCACCATCGTGATCACGACGTCGCTGCGCTCGGCGACCTCCTTCGGCGACCCCGCGACGTGGCCGCCGTGCTCGGCCGCCCACGCCTCCGCGCGCTCGCGGGTCCGGTTGAAGACCGTCAGCTCGAAGCCCTCGCGGCGCAGGCTGGCCGCCTGGCGCGAGCCCATGATGCCCAGTCCGATGAACCCCACCGCCTCTGGCACGAGGCGGATACTAAGCGGCCAGCGGCACGTCCTCCGGCTCGGCCAGATGCTGGTGCGACGGGCAGTAGCCGTTCTGCGGCAGCGGAGTGCGCTGGCAGCGCGTGCCGCGGCGCGTCGTCGCCCGGCACTCGATCCGGTTGCCGTCGACGTCGTAGCCGCTGAGCGGCAGCGACGAGAAGTACTCCTTGGCGAAGGTCATGTACCGGTCGACCACCAGGTAGACCTTCTCCTGGGCGCACATCGGGAAGTAGATCCTGATGTCGTTGAACAGCGTCTTCGTGGGCTTGGCGAAGTAATGCCAGTCCGTGGCGAGCCGGTAGACGGCCGCCTCGCAGGCCCTTAGCACCCGCTCGTGATTGCTCGGACCCCAATGGCCCGGCTTGTCCTCGACGATGTCGGGCGCGAGCTCGCGATAGATGGAACGACTGAAGCGGTACATGCGTTCTCCCCTTCGGGCCTACGCGCTACGTGGGTCCCCCCAGGAACCCGCCGTGCACTGATAGCCGATCACGTTCAATTTGGAACGCCCGCTTTGTTGACTTCGCGTTAAGACGCGAACCGATGTTCGGTTTGCCGGGTGTCGTACAAAACCTCAGGACCAGGCGTCGAGGCGCGGTTCGTCCGCCTCGAGCACCGTGTGGCGCCCGTCCAGGCCCGGATTGGTGTCCGGGAAGTCGGCGCGCGCGTGGGCGCCGCGGCTCTCCTCGCGGAAGAGCGCGCTGCGGGCGACGAGGCGCGCCAGCGGGTGGGGATCGTCGAGCAGCGGGGCGAGACCCTCGGCGTCGCGCTCGAGCCCGGCGTGCCGCCACATCGCCTTGCGGGTCTCGCGTGTCGGCGGCGGGGCGACCGGCTCGGCCGGGGGCAGTGCCGCCACGTCGCTCGGCTCGGGCTCGTCGAGCGCCCGCAGGGCGGCGCGGCGGCCGAACACGAAGCACTCCGAGAGCGAATTCGAGGCCAGGCGGTTGGCGCCGTGCAGGCCGGTGCAGGCGCATTCGCCGACGGCGTATAGGCCCGGCACGCGCGACCGGCCGTCGAGGTCGGTCACGATCCCGCCCATCATGTAGTGGCTGGCCGGCGCGACCGGGACGAACTCGGTAGTGGGGTCCAGGCCGGCGTCGCGCAGGGCGGCGACGACGTTGGGGAACCGTCCCGGGTCCACGTGGCGCATGTCGAGGCTCACGGCCGGGATCTGCTGCTCGCGCAGCGTGCGGAAGATCGCGCGGGCGACGGCGTCGCGCGGCGCGAGCTCGTCGACGAAGCGCTCGC
>JBKOYW010000517.1:0-3890 GCA_046744275.1 Actinomycetota bacterium | reverse complement strand
GCTTCGCCGCGTGGGCCGGCGGCGACCGGCTCTGGGCCGCCGCCCGCAGGGCGGTGTCGAGGCGCGCCCGCGCGCGGCGGTCGCGCCGGCGTACGACGGGTGATACTTCGGAGCCGTGAGGATCGTCCAGATGTCGGACCTGCACGTCGGCGAGGGACTGTTCCGCCCTGAGCTGTTGAGCGCCGCCGTGCAGGAAACCAATGAGCTCGCGCCGGACCTGGTGGTGGTCGCCGGCGATCTCACGATGGAGGGCTACCGCGGCGAGTTCGAGAGCTGCAGGCGGTTCTTGGACGAGCTCGCGTGCCGCCATGTGGTCGTGGCGATGGGCAACCACGATGCCCGGAACGTCGGCTACCGGCACTTCGAGGACTTCTTCGGGTCCCGCGACTCGGCCACGATCGTGCCGATAGGCGAGGGTCGCGCGAAGGTGGTGGCGATCGACTCGACCAAGCCGGACCTCGACGAGGGAGAGGTCGGGCGCGAGCACTATGGCTGGCTCGACGCCGAGCTCCGTGGCTGGACGGAAGGACCCCGGATCGTGGTCATCCACCATCACATCCTGGCCGTCCCCGGCACAGGCCGTGATGTCAACAACCTCCGTGACGCCGGTGATGTGATGGCGATCCTGCGTGAGCTCGACGTCGACCTCGTGCTCTCGGGACACCGGCACGTGCCGTGGGTGTGGAGCATCTCCGGAGTGCGCCTGGTGCACTCGGGCACCGTGTCGACGTTGCGCGTGCGCGGCACCATGCCGCCGTCCTACAACGTGATCGAGATCGATGCCGAGGAGGTCCGCATCGCGTTGCGGCAGCCCGGGCGCGGCGTGCAGGGCGAGGAGCCATTGGCGCGCTTCGCGCGGGTACCGGTCACCACCAGCGAGTTCTATCCGGCGCTCGACCGCTTCGTACGCTACGAAGCGGACCCGTTCGCCCCCACGAGCGCCCCGGCGGTCGCCGCAAATGTGCCGCCGCACCCGATGCCCTCGGTTGAGGCAACAGTGCAGCCGCACCCGATGCCCTCGGTTGAGGCAACGGGCCCGGCGCGTGAGACCGGCCCGACGATCGTCGCCGTGCTCGAGGGCGGCCCTCTGGCCGGCCGGCGCCTCGACGCCGAAGTCGTAGAAGGCCGCCCGCCGAAGACGATCGACGTGGAGGCCGACGACGGGAGCACGTGCCGGTACTGCCTCGCTGAATGGGCTCAGGCGGGCCCGTCGGCCGTCTACACGTTCTTGTACACGGTCTAGCGACCTTGGGGCATCGCGGCTTCGCGCTCGGCCCGCTCGGCGTCCTCGCCCGCCCACTTGAGACGCTCGACGAGCTGCGCGGCGAAGTGGGCGTCGTCGAGCTGGACGGTCGTCAATCGCTCGGCCAGGAACACGGCAGCGTCGGCTCCGTTGGCGGTCTCCGCGACGATCATGATGCTTGGCATTGGGTCCTTCCGTTGGCGCTGAGAGCGCCCGCGCGTGCGGGCCATCTCCGTGCGGCTGAGCAGCTCGGAGGCTGTCAGGCAGGTGGAGGCGTCAGGTTGAGTCTTCCTGGCGCGCTCGTCCCGAGGAAGACGGCCGAGGAACGTGGAGGCTCGTCGGCGTCGGCATGGGCTGAGCGCTTGAAGTCACCGTAGCAGTGCCACGGGGCCCGGTCAGTCGAGGGCGCCGGCGGGCAGCACGTAGCGCGACGGGGCCCGTGGCTCGGACCCGCCACCGGCGTTGACAAGCGCTCCGTGCAGGCCGCGACGGTGTGACGTCGCCACGGTGGCCTCGGGTGTCCCGCCGTGGTCGACGATCCAGGTCACGACCGCTCGCGAGTCGGCCCCCTCCGCGACGATCGCGGCCCGTTCGATGACGCTGCCGCCGGAGGGATGCGCTCGCGCAAGCCGCGTGACGAGAGCTCGAATCGCCTGATCGTCCACGAGCCCAGCGTAGTGCATCGCGTCCGACTAGCGAGAGCGCGGGACGCCTACGAGAACCTTCTCGCGCGCGCCAACGCTCAGGTCACTTGGACCAGGGGGTAGTGGGGTCTGCCCACCCTGGGGACGCTGGGCAGCACCTCGCGGGCCGGATGCTGCCCCCGCTGTCGCGACGGACCGTTCGTGGGACCTTTCATCGCATGCCCGATCACGTCATGAACTACGTCGAGAGCGACGCCCCGGCCGAGCTCACGCTCATTGAATGGCGTCGGGCCCGCGCCGCCGGCGCACCGCGCCGTCGCCGCAGCCTCCGCAGCCTGCTCCCGGTTCGTCGCCGGCCCGCATTCGCCTGACCAACAGCAACTGCGCCGCATCTCCCGTCGGGGAGTGCGTCAACTCCTCGCAACCCGGAGAACTCATGAAAGAGAACACGTCGTACACCCCTGCCCCACGACGACGCGGCGGACGGATCGTCTCGATCGTCGCCGGCGGCGTCGCCGCCGTCCTTGCCATCGGCTTGATCGCCGCGGGCGCGCTGCTGCTCTGGGGCGACTCCAAGAAGGACGACCAGGGTTACCTCTCGACCGGCAAGGACCCCTACTCGGCGAGCACCTACGCGCTGGCGAGCGAGAATCTCGACATCGACCTCGATGGCGCGGGATGGATCATGGACCGCGACGACCTCGGTAAGGTCCGACTCGCGGTCGAGTCGAGTGCCGGCAAGCCCGTTTTCGTCGGGATCGCTCGCACGAGCGACGTCTCGGACTACCTGCGCGGCACCTCGTACACCGAGGTGACCGACGTCGACTATTCGCCCTTCCACGCCTCCTACCGCGACCGCGACAGTGGCGGCGACCGCCGCCCCGCTCTCCCGGCCGACCAGGACTTCTGGGCAGCCTCCGCCCACGGCTCGGGCACGCAGACGGTCACCTGGGATCTCGACGATGGTGACTGGTCGATCGTCGTCATGAACGCCGACGGCACCCGCGGTGTCGACACCGACATCAGCGCCGGGGCGAAGGTCCCGTTCCTCGGCACACTCGGGTGGGTCTCGCTCGGCGGCGCGCTGGTGCTGCTGATCACCGCCGGCACGCTCGTGTACCTGGGCCTCCGCACGCCCCGCCCGCCCAAGGCTCAGAACGTGACGCTCCAGCCGGTCGACGGCGCCTACCCCTCGCCGTAGGAAACACACCACAGACAGTCTCAGGCCGCGCCGGCGTCGAGCCGGGCGGCCTGGGACGTTCGCGAAGGATCAGTGGCTCTGGTGACCGGCGCGAACCTCGACGACGCCCGCGCCCAACTCGAGCTACGCACCATCGTCCGGTCAGACGACGCCGGGGATGACCGTCCGCTCGTCTGCTCGCGCACTGGCAAGGCTGGACGGCCATCGCCACTTTGAGTCGCAGGCCGGCTGGCTCGACCTCACTCGCCCAACGACGCGCGCAGCATCTCCTCGTAGTCGGCTCGCGTGGCCGGGCGCGCGTTCGTCTCGGTCGACGGATCCTGCTCGGCGTGCTCGGCGATACGTGGCAGGACGTCAGGCGAGACGCCCATCGCGGCGAGGCCTTGCGGCAGCCCCAGCCTGGTGTTCAGGTCGGTGACCCATCCGGCCAGATCGGCGTTCGTCCCTAGACCGATGACCCGGCGCAGGCGCGCGTACTTCTCAGGCGCCGCGGTTTCGTTGAACCGCAGCGCGGCCGGCAGCAGCACCGCGTTCAGGGTGCCGTGGTGCAGAGGGAGATCCTCGAGCGCCCCGAGCGGGTGCGCCATGGCGTGCACGGCACCCAGCCCCTTCTGGAAGGTCAGCGCCCCCTCCATCGACGCCATCATCATGTTCCATCGCGCCGGGCGGCTCCGACCGTTCGAGGTCGCTTCCTCGATGCAGCGCGCCGCGCGCTCGACGCCGTCGAGGGCGATCGCCTCCGCGGGTGGATTCACCAGCGGCGACAGGTAGGTCTCGATGCAGTGCGTCAACGCGTCCATGC
>JBKOYW010000207.1:0-3246 GCA_046744275.1 Actinomycetota bacterium | reverse complement strand
GTCGTAGCCGATGTACGGGTTCAGGGCGGTGGCGACGGCGAGCGTGCTCTCGGCCGACCGCTCGCACCCGGCGAGGTTGGCCTCGATCCCCTCGACGCACTTCTCCGCGAACAGTTCGCTCGCCGTCGTCAGCAGGTGGATCGACTGCAGGAGGTTGCGGGCCATCAGCGGGATCCGGACGTTGAGCTCGAACTGGCCCTGCAGGCCGCCGACCGTGATCGCCGTGTCGTTGCCGATCACCTGCGCGCTGACCTGGAGCACGACCTCGGGCAGCACCGGGTTGACCTTCCCGGGCATGATCGAGGAGCCCTTCTGCAGCTCCGGCAGGAAGATCTCGCCGATCCCCGCCCGCGGGCCGGACCCCATCAGCGCGAGGTCGTTCGCAATCTTGGTCAGCGAGACGGCGATCACCTTCAGAGCGCCCGACAGCTCGACCAGCGCGTCGCGGTTGCCCTGCGCCTCGAACGGGTCCTCCGGCGCGCGGATCTCGAGGCCGGTGTCGGCTGCCAGCGTCTCGCGCACCTTGGCCGCGAAGTCCGGGTGGGTGTTGAGGCCGGTGCCGGTCGCGGTCCCGCCGAGCGGGATCTGCGCCACGTGCGGCAGCGCGGCCTGCACGCGGGCGCGGCCGAGGCGGACCTGCGCGGCGTAGCCGGCGAACTCCTGCCCGAGCGTGACCGGCACCGCGTCCATGAGGTGGGTGCGGCCGGACTTGACGATGTCCTTGAACGCCTCCGCCTTGTCGGCGAACGCGCGCTCGAGCCGCTCGAGCGCCGGCAGCAGGCGGTTCGTGGCCTCGTCGAGCGCGGCCAGGTGCACGGCGCTCGGGAACACGTCGTTGGAGGACTGGCCCATGTTCACGTGGTCGTTCGCGTGCGCGCCCTCGCCGGCCAGCGTGGCGATGACCTCGTTCGCGTTCATGTTCGACGACGTGCCCGAGCCCGTCTGGAACACGTCGATCGGGAACTGGCCGTCATGCCGGCCCTCGGCGATCTCGTCGGCCGCCGCCGCGATCCGCTGCGCGAGGTCGCCCTCGAGCAGGCCGAGATCGGCGTTCGTCCGCGCCGCGGCGCCCTTGATCCGCCCGAGCCAGCGCACGACGGCCACCGGGATCCGCTCCCCGGAGACCGGGAAGTTGGCGACCGCCTTGCGGGTCTCCCCGCCCCACAGCTCCTCTGTCGTCTCAACGCTCATGGGAACCCTCGTTTCGTAGACCGAGGCCCTGAACGCTAGCGCTGCACCGGCGCTTTACGACGGTGTCGCCACGGGAACCTTCGCGCCGGGACCGGGCTCGGGCGTGACGTCGTGCGGGTGGAGCGGCTCCATGCAGTGGCTGCACACGAGCACGGGGTCGGCCTCCTCGCCGCAGGAGTGGCGCAGCACCACGGGCGGGCCGAGGTCGCCGGCGAGGTGCTCGTCGCCCCACTTCATGATCGCGATGACGGCGGGGTAGAGGTCGCGGCCGGCGCGCGTGAGGCGGTACTCGTAGCGCTCCGGCTCGTCCTGGTAGAGGCGCCGCTCGAGGATCCCCGCGCGGACGAGCGTCTGCAGGCGGGTGGAGAGGATGTTGCGCGCGATGCCGAGGTTGCGCTGCATGTCGGAGAAGCGGCGAACGCCGTAGAAGGCCTCGCGCATGATCAGCATCGTCCAGCGCTCGCCGAGGATGTCCATCGCCCGGCCGACGGAGCAGAACTCCGGGCGTTCCAGCTCGTACATGAATGCCAACGGTAGCGGGTCAGCCGCAGAAGGCGGCCAGCTCTCTGGCCAGTCCGACCGGGTCGTCGTAGGCCAGCAGGAACCCCGTCCCCTCGAGCACGCGAAGCTGCGCGTCGGGCAGCAGCTCGAGCGCCTCCTCGGCGATCGCGAGCGGGTGCATGTGGTCCTCGTCGGCCCACAGCAGCAGCGTCGGCACCTCGATCAGGCGATAGGCGTCGAGCAGTTCGGGCTGGGCGCCGGTCGGCCACCGGCGCGCGGCGCGCGCCCACGACCGCGCGCGGTTGGCGTTGCCGCCGACGCCGCCGAACGCGTGCCGGACGAGGTCGCGCGCCGCCGGGTTGCCGCGGGCCGTCAGCTTCTCGCCCGACGACGGCCGGAACGCGAGCCGCGCGCCGTAGGACACCGCACGGTCGATCCCCGGCACCGCCGCCGCGCGGACGGCCAGAGCGACCGCGCGCTCGAGCCGGTCGCGCTCAGGGCGGCGATGCATCGAGTTCGGCATGAGCACCAGCCGGCTCGGCGTGAGCTGCCGCGTGGTGACCGCGCGCAGCAGGATCTGCGCGCCGGCATCGTGCCCGCCGACCAGCGGCCGCGGCCCGCACGTGTCGCGCACGAAGCCCGCCATCACATCGGCCAGCCAGTCCGGAGTGTACGGGTGCCCCGGGCGGTCCTCGGAGTCGCCGTGCAGCGGCAGGTCCGGCAGCACGAGCCGGTAGCGGTGGCTGAGCTCCTCTACCACCGGCTCCCACTCGCGGTGCGAGAGCAGCCGCGAATGCAGCAGCGCCAGCGGCCGGCCGGTGCCGGCCTCACGGTACGCGACGCGCGCGCCGTCGTGGTGGTGGTAGAGGCGGAGCTTCATGGTCTCGGACGCCACGGACGGCGTCCGTCGGGTCAGGGGGCCGGCCGGACGAA
The DNA here is from genome assembly GCA_046744275.1 of Actinomycetota bacterium. Classification (GTDB taxonomy): domain Bacteria; phylum Actinomycetota; class Thermoleophilia; order Solirubrobacterales; family Solirubrobacteraceae; genus DASSUW01. The sequence continues at coordinate 621 of JBKOYW010000207.1, read as the reverse complement.
GGCCCGGGCAACATGTTCAGCCTATGTGGCGCCCGCTCGACCGCGAAGTCTTCGCCCTCGCTCTCCCGGCGCTCGGCGCGCTGGCGGCCGAGCCGCTGTACGTGCTGGTGGACACCGCGATCGTCGGCCACCTCGGCACGGTCCAGCTCGCGGCGCTCGCGATCGCGGCCACGGTGCTGTCGACCGGCTTCACGGTCTTCAACTTCCTGACCTACGGCACGACGGCGCAGGTGGCGCGCCTGCACGGCGCGGGCCGCGACGACGAGGCGGCGGCGCTCGGGTCGCAGGCGCTATGGCTCGGGCTCGCGATCGGCGTCGTGCTGCTGGTCGCCACGATCGCCGTCGCGCCCGCCGCCGTGGCCCTCATGGGCGGCGAGGGCGAGGTGGCCGACGGGGCGATCCTGTACCTGCGCATCGCCGCGCTCGGCTCGCCGTTCTTCATGCTCGCAACCGCAGGCCAGGGGTTCCTGCGCGGGATGGGCGACCTGCGCACGCCGCTGGTGATCCTGGTCGTCGCGCATGTGGTCAACGTCGTGCTCGAGCTGCTGTTCGTCTACGGCTTCGGCTGGGGGCTCGCCGGCTCCGCGTGGGGCACGGTGATCGCGCAGGCCGGCATGGGGC
>JBKOYW010000400.1:0-7324 GCA_046744275.1 Actinomycetota bacterium | reverse complement strand
CCGGCGAGGGCCTCGCCGGCCGCCGGGCGACCGTGACGGTCGACGCCGTCTCCTCCCGCCGCGAGACCGCGAGCGTGATCGCCGAGTCAGGCCCGGGCGATGCGCCGCGGGTCGTCATGGCCGGCGGGCACCTCGACAGCGTCCCCGCCGGGCCGGGGCTCAACGACAACGGCAGCGGCATCGCCGCGCTGCTGCACGTCGCGGAGCGGCTCGCTCCCCGCGACCTGCCGCTGCGGTTCGGGTTTTGGGGCGCGGAGGAGATCGGCCTCGTCGGCTCGCGCCGCTACGTCGGCGGCCTCGACGCCGCCGAGCGCCGCCGGATCGCGGCGTATCTGAACCTCGACATGGTCGGCTCGCCGGACAGCGAGCCGCAGGTCTACGACGGTGGCCAGATAGAGGCCGTGCTCCGCCGCCGGCTCCCCCGCGGCACCGACGACGTGCGGCTCGAAGGCAATTCCGACCATGCCTCGTTCGAGCGGGCGGGGATCCCGGTCGGCGGCATCTTCACCGGCCTCGACGCCTGCTACCACCAGCGCTGCGACACGCTGCGCAACGTCGACCGCGACGTGCTCGCCACCTCCGCGCGCGCGGTGGAGGGCGCGCTGGTCGAGCTCTCGAGCGGCTGACATCCTGTCGCGATGCCCACGGCCCACAGCCGCGAGACCGACCGCGAGCGGGCGCGCGAGATCGCACGCGGCCCCCGGCCGCGTACGCGACCTCGAGGAAATGCGTCGTGAGGCTGATGTCGGGACCGCCGGGGTAGATGAACCCGGACCGGCGGCGCCCGAGCGCGTACACCTCCGGCCAGGTCAGCGGTGGCGTGCCGGCGTCGACGTGGTAGTAGAGGAAGCCGACGTCGACGTAGCGCGGGATCCCCCAGTAGCGGTCGTCGTAGCGCGCCATCTCGAGCGGGTCGCCGAGGAACTCGTCCCGGCGCCGCTCGATCCGGCCCGTCAGGTCCGCCAGGCCGCCGACCGACGCGTGGTAGCCGAGCCAGTCGGTGTCGATCAGCGCCACGTCGCACACGTCGGGATGCCCTCGGCCGGACCCAGGACCTCGAACCGCGCGCTCAGCCCCTCGTCGCGGCGCGCCTCGTTGAAGCCTTTGACCGCCGCCCGCTCAGCCGGTGCGAGCAGCTTGATCGCGCAGTAGGTCGCGCTGCCGCCCCCCGCCGTCGTGGCCGGTGTGCCGCCGGCACGGCCGCCGTCGCCGCCACAGGCCGCCAGCGCCAGGACGAGCGCCGTCGCGAGCAGGGACCGTGCGCACACTCAGAAAGCCTGAGTACCGCAGCGGGCCGCGACGAAACTCAGGCGACGGTCCAAGTGTCGCCGGCGTGCAGGAGCCGGTCGAGGGCGTCGGGCCCAGCGCCCGCGCGCGCCTCCGCGAGCTTGCGCGAGACCTCGGTGATCCCGACCGGCTTCTCGACCGCGCGGAACACGCCGATCGGCGTCGGGTCGTTCGGCGAGTCCGCCAGCTTGGCGAGCGCGAACGCCTGCGCCGGGTCGTCGCGGTGGGCATCGTGGATCACGACCGCGTCCTCACCGACGTCGTCGACCGCGACGACCGTCAGGCGGCCGTCGCCCGCCCGCGCCACGCCGTGCTCGCCGTCTGGCCCGAAGCGGATCGGCTTGCCGTGCTCGAGCGGTATCCGGTTGAAGACCGCGCGGTCCTTCTCGGTCAGAGCGAAGAACGCGCCGTCGTTGAACACCGGGCAGTTCTGGTAGATCTCGACGAACGCGGCGCCCTCGTGCGTGGCCGCCGCGCGCAGCACGTCGGTCATGTGATGGCGGTCGCGGTCGATCGTCCGCGCGGCGAACGTCGCGCCGGCGCCGAGCACCAGCGCGAGCGGGTTGAACGGCTCGTCCTGCGCGCCGAACGGCGTCGACTTCGTCACCATGCCGCGCGCGGAGGTCGGCGACGCCTGGCCCTTGGTCAGCCCGTAGACCTGGTTGTTGAACATCAGGATCTTCACCGGCACGTTGCGGCGCAGCGCGTGGATCAGGTGGTTGCCGCCGATCGACAGCGCGTCGCCGTCGCCGGTGACGATCCAGACCGAGAGGTCGTCGCGGGCGGCCGCCAGCCCGGTCGCAAGCGCCGGCGCGCGGCCGTGGATGCCGTGCATCCCGTACGTGTCCATGTAGTACGAGAAGCGGCCGGCGCAGCCGATGCCGGACACGAACACGACGCGGTGCGGCGGGATCCCGAGCTCCGGCATCAGCTTCTGGACGGCGGCGAGCACCGCGTAGTCGCCGCAGCCCGGGCACCAGCGCGTCTCCTGGTCGGACGTGAAGTCCTTCGCAGTGAGCGCGGTCGTCACAGCCGCTCCAGGAACTCGCGCTCGAGCTCGGCCGCGAACAGCGGCTTGCCCTCGAGCTTGCAGTAGCTCTCGACGTCGACCAGGAACTCGCCCCGCAGGATCTGCGCGAGCTGCCCGGTGTTCATCTCGGGTACCAGCACGCGCTCGTAGCGCTGCAGGATCTCGCCGGTGTTGGCGGGCAGCGGGTTCAGGTGGCGCAGATGGGCGATCGCGACGCGATGGCCGTTGGCGCGCACGCGGCGGGCGGCGGCGCGGATCGCGCCGAGGCTCGACCCCCAGCCGAGCACGAGCAGCGTGGCGCCGGGGTCCTCGTCGACCTCCAGCGGCGGCAGCTCGGCCGCGATCCCGGCGATCCGGTCGGCGCGGACGCGCGTCATGTGTGCGTGGTTGTCGCCGTCGTAGGAGATGTCGCCGGTCACGTCCTGCTTCTCGAGCCCGCCGATCCGGTGCTCGAGCCCTGGCGTGCCCGGGACCGCCCACGGGCGGGCGCCGTTGGCGTCGCGCGCGTAGGGCTGGAACGGCGTGCCGTTGCTGCGCGCCTTCTGGATCGCGGGCTCGATCGGCGGCAGCGCGTCGGGGTCCGGGATCCGCCACGGTTCGCTGGAGTTGGCCAGGAACAGGTCGGACAGCAGGATCACGGGCGTCCGGTAGTGGACCGCGAGCCGCGCGGCCTCGTACGCCGCCTCGAAGCACTGCCCCGGCGTGGAGGCGGCGACAACCGGCAGCGGCGACTCGCCGTGGCGGCCGTGGATCGCCATCAGCAGGTCCGACTGCTCGGTCTTGGTCGGCATGCCGGTCGACGGGCCGGCGCGCTGCACGTCGATCACGACCATCGGCAGCTCGAGCATCATCGCCAACCCGATCGTCTCCGCCTTGAGGTCCATGCCCGGCCCGCTCGTGGCGGTGACGCCGAGCGCGCCGCCGAACGCCGCGCCGAGCGCCATCCCGGCGGCGGCGATCTCGTCCTCGGCCTGCATCGTCCGCACGCCCATGTCCTGGTGGCGGGCCAGCTCGTGCAGCAGCTCGGACGCGGGGGTGATCGGGTAGCTCGCGAGCACCAGCGGCAGGCCGGACTTCAGGCTCGCGGCGAGCAGCCCGAGCGCCGTCGCGGTCGTGCCGTTGACGTTGCGGTAGGTGCCGGGCGGGACGTCGGTCGCCGGGTCGACGCGGTACTGGACGTCGATCAGCTCCGACGTCTCGCCGAAGTTCCAGCCGGCGCGGAACGCGGCCAGGTTGGCCTCCAGCGGCCCGGGCTTGTTGACGAACTTGCGCCGGAGCCAGTCCTCGGTCGGCGCGGTCGGGCGGTCGTAGAGCCACGAGACCACGCCGAGCGCGAACAGGTTCTTGGCGCGGCCGGCGTCACGCGTCGAGACCGCTTCGATCGCCTCGGTCGCGCGCGTGGTCAGCGACGTCATCGGGATCCGGATGACGTGGTAGCCGTCGAGCGAGCCGTCCTCGAGCGGGTTCTCCTCGTAGCCGGCCTTCTGCAGGTTGCGCTTGCTGAACGCGTCCTCGTTCGCGATCACGGTGCCGCGCTTGGCCAGCCCGGGCAGCTCGCTGCGCAGCGCCGCCGGGTTCATCGCCACCAGCACGTCGGGCTCGTCGCCCGGCGTGAGGATGTCCTGCGACGCGAAGTGGATCTGGAACGCCGACACGCCGGCCAGCGTGCCGGCCGGGGCCCGGATCTCGGCGGGGAAGCTCGGGAGCGTCGCGAAGTCGTTGCCGTGCTCGGCGGTCGCCTCGGTGAAGCGGCTGCCGGCGAGCTGCATCCCGTCACCGGAGTCACCTGCGAAGCGCACGATCACGCGCTTTCGAGACTTCACAGGACTTCCGGTAACCCTCATGTGCCTTTCGTAGTCTGACACTACGAAAGGATGGCTTCAGGAAGCGAGTCCGGAAACCAGCGCTGGACCCTCCCGCGCCATCCGCGAGCGGGGCACGATCAGGTCGAACCCGGCCGCCTCCGCGCGGCGGCGCGTCTCGACGTCGACGTGCGAGTAGACCCCGAGCGTACGCGTGGATCCGAGCTCGCCCGTGGCGCGCAGCGACTCGACGATCGCGACGCCGTCGAAAGTTCCCGCCGCGAGGTCGACGATCAGCACGGCGGCCTCGTCGGGGTGCACGTCGCCCCCGCCGACGAGGTTCGCTTCGTGACCGGCGGCGCGCAGCATGCCGAGCACGTTGGAGCCGAGCAGGAGGTCGTCGAAGACCGCCACCACCCGCGCCATGGCTACTGAGCGCGCAGCCGGCGGAACTCCTGCCGGAACGACTCCGGGCGGCCCCAGTCCTGGATCGTCTCCACGCGGCCGGTGCGGACCTCGCGCAGGGCGAGCTCGCCGGAGATCCCGGACTGGTCGAGCAGCTTGAGCGTGCCGTGGACGGTCTCCGCGGCGGCGGCGTGCCCGAAGTGATGGGCGACGAGCAGGCGGAAGTGCCAGTCGTGCCGCGAGTACGGCTGCGCGTTGCACGTCACGAGCAGCGTCGCCGCGTCGATGTAGCGGTCCTCCTGCACGCGGAGGTCGAGCTCGAGGTCCGTCCAGTCGGACGGGAGCGAGCCGACGACCTCGTCGACCGTGTCCGCAAGCGGCATGATTCAGCGCGAAGGCTACATGGCCGGCGCGCCGATCCCAATGGACCCCGACGACCCGCTCGCGCCCGCGCGCGGCCAGAGCATCGACGGCCTGCTGACGCTCCTCGAGCGGCTCGACGGCGTCGAGGAGGCGGCCGTCGTGCGGTCGGCGCTCGAGGCCGGCGTCGCGCGCGACCGCGTGCTCGACGAGCTCCAGCGCGAGGTCGAGCGCCGGCTGATGCGGCTGAGCATGCCCGTCGAGCCCGGGTCGTATCCTCGCTGAAGGATGGCTGTCGTCGCCGACACCGGGTATCGCGCGCTGACCGAGGCGTGCGGGCTCGTGGACCGCTCCGAGCGCGGCAAGCTCGCGCTCACCGGCCCGGAGGCGAAGACGTTCCTGCAGGGCCAGGTCACGAACGACGTCGAGGCGCTCGAGCCCGGCCAGGGCTGCTACGCCGCGTTCCTCACCCACAAGGGCAAGATGCTCGGCGACCTGCGTGTGCTCGACCTCGGCGACGAGCTGCTGCTCGACACCGAGCGCAGCACGCTGCAGGAGCTGTTCAACATGATCCGGCGCTACAAGCTCGGGGCCGACGTCGAGCTGCACAAGCGCACGCTCGAGCTCGGGCTTCTGTCGCTCGTCGGGCCCGAGGCGCGGCGCGTGGCGGGCGCCGAGGACCTCGTCGAGGAGCACGCGAACCGCCGCGCGGAGATCGGCGGCCGGCCGGTCGTGCTGGTCGCCACCGACGTCGGCATCGACGTGTTCGTGCCGGCCGACGACGTCGAGGCGGTGCGCGGCGCGCTCGACGTCCCGCGGGCGAGCGAGGAGGCGGCGGAGATCGTGCGGATCGAGCGCGGCCGGCCGCGCTACGGCATCGACCTCGACGACCGCGTGATCCCGCAGGAGGCCGGCCTCAACGAGCGTGCCGTCTCGTTCACCAAGGGCTGCTACGTCGGCCAGGAGACCGTCGCGCGCCTGTACTACCGCGGCAAGCCCAACCGCCACCTGCGCGGTCTGCGGGTGTCGGCGCCGGCGTCGACCGGCGACGTACTGCGTCTGGGCGACAAGGAGGTCGGGCGCCTCGGGAGCGTCGCGGTCTCGCCCGTCCACGGCCCGATCGCGCTCGCGCTCGTGCGCCGCGAGGCGGCGCCGGGCGACACGGTCGCGGTGGGCGACGGGGGGACCACCGCCGAGGTGGTTGAGGTCCCCTTCGGGGGGTAGCATCGGTCCTGTCGAACCGGAGGAGCAAATGGCCGCGAACGTCCTGGTCGTCGCCAACCTCACCGCGAACTCGCAGCATCTTCTCGACGCGCTGAAGGCCCGCGCGGAGCGGTCGCCGATCCGCGTCACGCTGGTGATGCCGGCGCAGGGACCGGGACTCGGCGGTCGCGAGGCCGTGAAGGCGCGGCTCGATGAGGCGCTCGAGGGCATGCGCGCGGCCGGCCTCGAGGCGGACGGCGCGATCGGCGACGCCGACCCGATGGAGGCCGTCGCGGAGTGCTTCGACCCGGCCCGCCACGACGAGGCGATCGTCTGCACGCTCCCCGGGCGCAGCTCGAAGTGGATCGCGCACGACTTCCCGCACCGCGTCGCACGCTTCACCGGCGTGCCGGTGACGCACGTCGTGGCGGACGACCTGCGACCCGCTCCCGCCACGAGCCCGGCGCCGACGCACGAGCGCGAGCCGCTCGGCCCGCTGTCGGTGCTGGCCTGGGGCGGCCGCCGGTCGAGTTCGTCGTGAGGGCGACGCTGACGACCAAGCTCGTCGCGCTGGCGACCGAGCGGCTCGACGTCAACGACCCCGTCGTGCGCGAGCACATCCAGCGGCTGCTCGCGGCCCAGCAGGACGTGGAGCGCGCGCTCGCGGTCCTCGCGCAGGACCTGACCGTCGCGGGCGCCGCGCCGGACGGCATCGAGGCGGATCTCGAAGCCCGCATGGAGTCGCTGCGCGATCTGCAGGGCGCTGTGTTGATGGCCGTCGCCTCGCACCAGCCCGACGATCCGGCGGGCTGAACGTCAACTGCGCTGGGTAGGGAAGCGAGGGAGCCGCTCGCGCGGCCGGCCTCCGAGCGCTTGGCGCTTTGAGGTCGCTATGCGACACGAAAGCGCGAAGCGGCACCACTTGGCGCTTTGACCGGCATATGTACGGCCAAGGCGCCATCGACCAGTCGCGCGGCCGGCTCAGCCGCTCCCTTACCCAGCCGCAGTTGACGTTCGCCTCGCGCCCCCGCCGACGAACGCAGCCACCACCCCCTCGTCCACGACACCCTCGAGCTCGAGCACCGGCGCGTCGTCGTGGCCCGCGAGCCAGGAGCCGATGATCCGCAGGTCGTCGAGCTCGTCGGCTGGCAGCCAGCCGCCGAGCGCGGTGGGCGGCGCCGTCGCCAGCGCGGCGCTCGTGCGCGCGGCGACCTCCGCCGCGTCCGCGGGCAGCGGG
>JBKOYW010000261.1:0-6172 GCA_046744275.1 Actinomycetota bacterium | reverse complement strand
GCGCCGCGGCGGCTGCCGCGGCGTGGGCGGGCTGGATCGAGCCGCGGCGGCTCGTCACGGTCCGCCGCACGCTCGAGCTGCCGCGCTGGCCGGCCTCGCTCGACGGCGTCCGCCTCGGCGTGATCTCCGACCTCCACGCGGGCGCGCCGCATGCCGGGACCAAGGCGATCGCGCGCGCCGTCGAGCGTCTGAACGCCGAGGCGCCCGACGTGATGCTGCTGCTCGGCGACTTCATCGATGCGCACGTCCTGTGGGGCGGCCGCGTCTCGCCCGAACACATCGCGCGCGAGCTCACCGCACTGCGCGCCCCGCTCGGCATCTTCGCCGTGCTCGGCAACCACGACTGGAAGCAGACCGGCGACCGCATGTGGCGGGCTCTCACCGAAGCCGGGATCGAGGTTCTCGAGAACCGGGCCGCAGCGGCCGGCGACCTCCACGTCGCCGGCCTCGCCGACCTCCGGGAGCGCCGCCCCGACCTCCCCACCGCGCTCGCCGGCGTGCCGCCAGACGCGCCGGTGATCCTGCTCTCGCACGACCCGGACGTGTTCCCGTTCGTGCCCGAGCGCGTCGCGCTGACGGTGTCGGGCCACCTGCACGGCGGACAGGTGGCGATCCCGCTCGTCCGGCGGCCCGCGATCCCGTCCCGCTACGGCGAGCGGTACGCGCGCGGCCACGTCGTCGAGGACGGGCGCCACCTGTACGTCACGTCGGGGCTCGGCACGAGCGGCATGCCGCTGCGCTTCCTCGCCCCGCCCGAGATCGTCGTGCTGGAGCTGCGTCAGCCGGGGATCTGAATCTCCTGCACGGCCCAGCCGTTGCCGTCGGGGTCCTTGAAGAACACGAAGCGGCCCCACGGGAAGTCCTGGATCGGGCTGACGTCGACGCCCCGGCCGGAGAGCTCGGAGTGGGCGACCTCGATGTCCTCCACGACGAGCTGCAGCCCCTGCACGGAGCCGGGCTCGGTGTCGATCACGCCTGTGCCGAGCGCGATCGAGCACGCCGAGCCGGGCGGCGTGAGCTGGATGAAGCGCAGGTCGTCGCTCACCTTGTGATCGTGGTCGGCGTTGAAGCCGGCCTGCTCGACGTAGAACGCCTTCGCGCGATCGGGGTCGGAGACGGGGACGCCGATCAGCTCGAGCTTGTAGTCCATGGGGCACTCCTCGCGTCGTTTCGGCCGGCGACCCTAGCGTCATTCGAGCTCCGGCAGCAGCGGGACGGTGAAGCCCTGGTCACGGCCGAGCAGGACCGCGCGCGTGATGGCTGCGGAGCCGAAGCGGTCGCGCACCAGGTCGAGCGTCGCGTCGAGCGCGCCTGCGCGCCGGCGGTCGCCCGGCAGCGCGAGCTGGCTCGCCTCCATCTCCTCGAGGTTGCTCAGCGAGATGCCGACGAGCGTGCAGCCCTGGCGCTCGATCATCGGCTGTGCCGCCGCCAGGAGGTCGCGCGCGGTCGCGAGGATCGTGCCGGTCTGGGCCGTCGGCTCGGGCAGGGTGTGGGAGCGCGTCGCGCGCGAGAAGTCCTCGAACCGCAAGCGCAGCACGACGGTGCGGCACACGCGCTGCCCTGCCCGCAGCCGGCGCGTGACGCGGTCGACGAGCCCGACGAGCACTGCGTCGATCGCCTCGGGCGGTCTTCGCCGCCACCCGATCGCGCACTGGCCGCCCACCGAGCGGCGCCGCTGGCCGGTCCGCACCCGGCGCGGGTCGCGATTGTGGGCGAGCGCGTGCAGGTGGCGGCCGGACGCCCGGCCGAGCAGCGAGACGAGCGCGTTCTCGCCGAGCCGGGCGACCTCCCCCACCGTCGTGATCCCGTGCGCGTGCAGCTTGCCGGCGGTGACCGGGCCGACGCCCCACAGCCGCTCGACCGGCAGCGGATGCAGGAACGCGAGCTCGGTTCCCGCGGGCACCACGAGCAGCCCGTCGGGCTTCGCGACCGCACTCGCCACCTTGGCGAGGAACTTCGTCACCGCCACCCCGACCGTGATCGGCAGCCCGACCTCGTCGCGGACCCGGCGCCGCAGCCGCGCGGCGATCTCCTCCGGCGAGCCCGCGATCCGCCGCATGCCGCGCACGTCGAGGAACGCCTCGTCGATCGACAGGCCCTCGACGAGCGGCGTCGTGTCCCGGAACACCTCGAACACGGCCTTGCTCGCCTCGGAGTACGCCGCCATCCGCGGGCTGACCACGATCGCCTGCGGACACAGCCGGCGCGCGAGCCCGCCGCCCATGGCCGTGCGGACGCCGCACGCCTTCGCCTCGTAGCTGGCGGCGAGCACCACGCCGCCGCCGACGATCACCGGCCGGCCGCGCAGCCGGGGCTCGTCCCGCTGCTCGACCGACGCGTAGAACGCGTCCAGGTCGGCATGCAGGATGGTGGCCTCGGTTCGCACGAACACATGTTCGCATCGGGTCCGGCGGAAACCACCGGCGACGAGTCCGGCGGAAACCACCGGCGACGAACCCCCCGATAGCGGGGGGCCAGCCGAACCAGGCGTCGGGTGTGTGCCCGCGCAACGATCGCTGGGAGGCCGTATCGCCGCGGCCCGCCGCCGCTGGGATCTTTGTGCCCATGAGCACCTGGACCCAGCTGGAGGCGGAGAAGGCGTTCAAGCAGGCGTCGCGGGCGCGGCGCCGTGCGGCCTTCACGGCGCGCCTCCGCCGCGGCGCCCAGCTCTGCGGACTGGCCGTCTTCGACGAGACCCGGCAGTCGGGACCGCGCTCCGGCCGCGGCGTTCGCGAGATCCCGCTCGACGCCATCAAGGGCACCACCGAGCCCAACCGCGCGGCGCAGTTCGACCAAGAGTTCCGGCCCACCAAGCTCACCCGCAGCCGCTGGCAGAGCGTCTGGCTCGCCTTCCACCGCGGCGCCACGCTCCCGCCGATCTCCGTGGTCCAGTTCGGCGACGCGTACGCCATCCGCGACGGCCATCACCGCGTCTCGGTCGCCAAGGCACTCGGCGCGCCCAGCATCCGCGCCGTCGTCGCGGCCTGAGCTGCGATGAGTCCGCGGGCCTGAGAAGGTCCATCGGGCCATGACTACAGTCAGAAGCCAGATCTCCGTCTCGCTCGACGGCTTCGTCGCCGGCCCGAACCAGAGCCTCGAGCACCCGATCGGCGAGGGCGGCGAGCGCCCGCACGAATGGGCGCTCCAGACCGAGAGCTGGCGCCGGCAACACGGCCAGGAGGGCGGCCAGCGCAACGCCGACTCCGACGTCGTCGACGATGTCAGCAACGGCGTCGGCGCCTACATCATGGGCCGCAGGATGTTCGGCGGCGGCGGTGGCGAGTGGGACGAGTCGTGGACCGGCTGGTGGGGCGAGGATGCGCCCGTCGTCACCTCTCCCGCGGTCACGCACGTCAGATACCGCGTCGGCTGACGCAAGCTTGTCGCGCCGCCCGCTCGGTGGGACACTCGGTCGACAGCCTTCAACGAAGGGAGCTTGCGATGTGTCGCTGGATGGCGTGGTCCGGTCAGCCCCTGCTCGTCGAAGAGCTGCTGTTCAAGCCGGGGCACAGCCTGATCGATCAGAGCCTGCACTCCCGCATGGGCGTCGAGACGACGAACGGCGATGGGTTCGGCCTCGGCTGGTACGGGACCGCGACGGACGAGCCTGCGCTCTACCACAGCATCGCGCCCGCGTGGGGCGACGCGAACCTGCGCGAGCTGGCGGGGCACATCGAGTCGCACCTCTTCCTCGCGCACGTGCGCGCGACGACCGGCACGGCGATCCAGCAGACGAACTGCCATCCGTTCCGTCACGGCCGCTGGCTGTTCGTGCACAACGGGGTGATCCAGGGATACGAGGCGATGCGCCGCGATCTCATGCTCGCCGTCGACCCCGCGCTCTTCTCCGGCATCAACGGCTCGACGGACTCGGAGGTCCTCTTCCACCTCGCCTTGACGTTCGGGCTCGAGCGCGACCCGGTCTCCGCCCTCGAGCGCGCGATCGGCTTCGTCGAGGCGACCGCGGCCCGGCACGGGATCGAGAACGCCGTCCAGACCAGCATCGGCGTCAGCGACGGCGAGCGGGTGTGGGCAATCCGCTACTCGACGGAACGCAAGTCGCGCTCGCTGTTCGTCTCGGCCGAGGCGTCGGCGATCAAGGAGCTGCACCCGGACAACGCGCGCCTCGCCCAGCTGCACGACGAGGATCGCGTGATCGTCTCGGAGCCGCTCGCCGACCTCTCCGGCGTCTGGCACGAGATCCCGGAGTCGACGGTCATGATCGTGCAGCCGGGCGCCGACGAGGAGCGCCCGTTCGAGCCGCACTACGAGCCGGCCACGGGCAACGGCGCGCCCGAGAAGGCCGCGGTCGGCACCTGACACGCGTTCCGCCCGGTTCCGGGCGCTTGACACTCTCTGTCGTGGTGTGGTGGGATCGACGCACCACCGGTGGCGCTGGCCGAACGCGCTCGCAGCGTGCTGTGAGGGCGGGGGCGCCCGGAAGGCACCGCCCACGTCCAGGAGGTCGAGATGACTCGGCGGTTGCTGTCGGGGCGGGCGTTCTCAGGGCTGATCCTGGCGCTCTCGGCGGGCTTTCTCGTGGTCGCGCCGCCCGCCGCGGCGCAGGGAACCGCGGACTCGGCGACGCTCGTGCTCGAGCAGCGCATCGCTCCCGGTGGGTCGTACGACCAAGGCTTCACCTACAGCGGGATAGTCGACGCGACGCTCCACGCCCTTACTCCCGCGCGCACGGTGAGCGGACTCAGCGCCTGGCGCCTACAGCGCCGTGGCGGCGGATCCGGGGCCGAACTTTGCGCTGACCAGCCTGCGCTGCGACGACGCGGACAGCACCGGCGACCTCGGTACCCGGACGGCGACGATCCGGGTCAGCGCCGGTGAGATCGCCCGCTGCCGGTTCACCTACACGGACCGACGCACGGCGACGATCGTCCTCGAGCAGCGCATCGCGCCCGGCGGTTCCTACGACGGCGCCTTCTCGTACACCGGCATCGTCGACGAGACCCTCCCGGCGTCGGTGCCGGCGAGGACGGTCAGCGGACTGCTGCCCGGCGCCTACACAGCGACCGCCGCCGACCCGGGTGACGACTTCGACCTCACCGGCCTCCGCTGCGACGATTCCGACTCGACCACCGACGCAGGCACCGCCACGTTCCGCGTCGCCGACGGCGAGACCGTTCGCTGTCGCTTCACGTACACGGACCGCCGCACGGGCACGCTCATCCTCGAGCAGCGCGTGGCGCCCGGCGGCTCGTACTTCGATCAGGAGTTCACGTACACCGGCATCGTCGACGAGACGCTCGAGGCACGAACTGCCGCGCGCACGGTGAGCGGGCTCGTACCCGGCGCGTACACCGCGACCGCCGACGATCCGGGAGCGAACTTCGCTCTGACCGGGTTGCGCTGCGACGACGACGACAGCGGCGCCGATCTCCAGACGCGGACGGCGACCTTCCGCGTCGCCGACGGTGAGACGGTCCGCTGCCGGTTCACCTACACGGACCGCCGCACGGGCACGGTCATCCTCGAGCAGCGCCTGCGCTCGGGCGGCTTCTACTTCGATCAGAGCTTCACCTACACCGGGATCGTCTCGGAGACGCTCCCGGCCAGCATCCCCGCCCGCACCGTCGGAGGGCTCGTGGCGGGAACGTACGTGGCCACGGCAGCCGATCCCGGCCCCAACTTCCTGCTCACTGACCTCCGCTGCGACGACGCGGACAGCACCGGAGACCTCGGCTCCCGCACGGCGACGTTCCGGGTCGACGACGGCGAGACCGTCCGCTGCCGGTTCACGTACACCGACCTGCGGGCCGGCGGCGCGGATCCCATGGGCAGCCTGATCCTCGAGCAGCAGATGGAGAGCGATGCATCGGGCGTCCGATCGCCGGTTGAGCACCTCGGGCGCTCGTTCGGCGGCGTCGGTCCGTGCGGGGCCGTGCCTCCGATCGGCAACGCGCACCTGTGCCTCGGGCTGCATCCCGGAGAGACCTATCCGGTCGTGTTCGACGACCCGGGACCGCTCTTCGAGATGGTCCGCCTGACCTGCGACGACGCCGGCAGCGCTCGGCCGAGCGAGATCGACCGCGACGCCCGCACGATCCGCGTGAACGCCGACGCGGCCGAGCAGGTGCACTGCGTCGCGACCTACCGCGATCTGCGTGCGCTGCTCATCCTCGACAGCCAGATGGAGCCCGACGCCTCGGGCGCCCGCTCG
>JBKOYW010000531.1:0-12127 GCA_046744275.1 Actinomycetota bacterium | reverse complement strand
GTTCCGCCCCGGCGAGCGCGTCACGGTGCGCACCGGTCTCGAAGTGCGCGGCGCGCGGCGCGGCGACTTCCGTTTCTCAATCCTGCGCGGCGAGTTCGAGAGCTCTCGGAACGGCTCGGACCGGCGTGTGCCGCGACCGCGCCGGGGCACGTATCTCTCCTTCCGCTCCGATCCCGCGCTCAAGGCCCCGCGCCTGAGCGTGACGCGCCGCCGCGGCGGCCGTGCCCCTGGCTACGTGGTCCTCAACACCGGCTGGGACGACGAGCATCCGCGCCCCGAGGGCCTGCTGATCGCCGACGACCGCGGACGCCCGGTGTACTTCAAGCCGCGCACCGCCGAGCGCAAGGTGTTCGACGTCGCCGTCCAGCAGTACCAGGGACGGCCGGTCATCACCTACTGGGAGGGCCGCTTCGTCGCCGGCTGGGGCTACGGCGACTACGTGGTGCTCGACGAGACGTACCGCGAGGTCCTGCGGGTCGAGGCGAAGAGCGGCTACCGCGCGGACATCCACGACATGCGCATCACGCCGCAGGACACCGTGCTCGTGCAGTCCTACAACCGCGTGCGGGCGGACGTGCGCAGCGTCGGCGGGCCACGCCGCGGCGAGGTACTGGACAACGTGATCCAGGAGATCGAACCCACAACCGGGCGGCTGCTCTTCGAGTGGCACAGCCTGGACGCCGTCGGACTGCGCGAGAGCCGCGACCGGCCCGAGCGCGGCGTGCCGTTCGACTACTTCCACCTGAACTCGATGGAGGTCGGCCCCGACGGCGACATCCTGATCTCGGCGCGCAACACGTGCGCGGTGTACGAGATCGACCGCACGACCGGCGCGGTCAACTGGCGGCTCGGCGGGAAGCGGAGCGACTTCCCGCTCGACCGCGCGTCCCGCTTCTGCCGCCAGCACGACGCCCGGTGGGCGGGCGATGGCGTGATGACGATCTTCGACAACCACGTCGACGGGCCGCATGACCGCGGGCAGTCGCGCGCCATCAAGCTGGAGGTCGACGAGCGCCGGCGCCGCGTGCGGCTGCTGCGCGGCTACAAGCACCCGGGCCGGCCGGCAGTGGCCAACAAGGGCAGCGCTCGCGTCCAGCCGAACGGCAACGTGCTCGTCGCGTGGGGCGCGGTGCCGGTCATCACCGAGTTCACGCGCCGCGGCCGGATCGTGTTCAACGCGCGCTTCACGGGTGCCGGGGACGGCAGCTACCGCGCGCTGCGGGCCGCCTGGGTCGGCCGCCCGGCCACCGATCCGGCGGTGGCGGCCGAAAGCCGCGGCAACCGCGTCGCGGTGTGGGCGAGCTGGAACGGCGCCACCGAGATCGCGCGCTGGGAGGTCCTCGTCGGCCCGAGCCCGGACGCGCTCACCAGGTTCGGCGGCGCGGCCCCGAGCGGTTTCGAGACCGCGTTCGTGGTTCCCGGGCAGCACGCCTACGTCGCGGTCCGGGCGTTCGACGCCGGCGGGAACGTGCTCGGGACGTCGCGCGCCGTCCGGCCGTAGCCTGTGACCCGTGTGGGTCCAGCGGGAGGTCACGCTCCGGCCGCGGCCGCGCGGCTTCCATCTCGTCACCGACGAGATCGAATCGGCGCTGCCGGAGCTGAGCTCGGTCCAGGTCGGGCTCGCCCACCTCTTCATCCGCCACACGTCGGCGTCCCTGACCCTCAACGAGAACGCCTCGCCCGACGTGCGGCGCGACTTCGAGGCGCACTTCAACGAGGCCGTGCCGGAGGACGCGCCGTACTGGACGCACACGCTCGAAGGGCCGGACGACATGCCGGCGCACATCAAGGCGTCGCTGCTCGGGCCGGCGCTGTCGCTCCCGGTCGCGCGAGGCCGGCTCGCGCTCGGGACCTGGCAGGGCGTGTACCTGTGCGAGCACCGCGACCACGGCGGCCCGCGGTCGGTGCTCGTCACGCTGTTCGGGGAGTGAGCGCGCGGGTCAGCGCCCGCGCCAGACCGGCTCGCGCTTCTCGGCGAACGCGGTCGCTCCCTCGCGGGCGTCCTCGGACGCGAACACCGGCGCGGTGATCTCGCCCTGGCGCTCCCATGCCTCGGCCTCCGACCAGTCGGCCGCCGCGGCGACGATCCGCTTCGAGGCGTCGACCGCCAGCGGACCGTTGCGTGCGATCTGCGCCGCGAGCTCGCGGGCGCCGGCGAGCGCGGCGCCCGGCTCGGTGAGGCGCGAGACGATCCCGATTGCCTGCGCTCGCTCGGCGCCGATCGGCTCGCCGGTCAGGGCGAGCTCCATCGCCAGGTGGTACGGGATCCGGCGCGGGAGGCGCAACAGCGCGCCCGCGGCGGCGACCAGCCCGCGCTTGACCTCGGGGATGCCGAAGCGGGCGTCGCGCGCGGCGACGATTAGGTCGCACGCGAGCGCGACCTCGAAGCCGCCGGCGAGCGCCCAGCCCTCCACGGCGGCGATCAGCGGCTTGCGCGGTGGGCGCTGGACGATCCCTGCGAAACCGCGGTCGGCCACGAACGGCCGCTCGCCGGCGACGAACGCCTTGAGGTCCATACCCGCACAGAACGTCCCGCCGGCGCCGGTCAGGATGCCCGCGCGGAGCGAGGAGTCCTCGTCCAGTCGATCGATGGCGGCGGCGATCCCCTCCGCGACTGCCAGGTTCACCGCGTTGCGCGCCTCCGGTCGGTCGATCGTGATGACGAGGGCGTCGCCGTCGGGCTCGGCGCGGACCGGCGTCATCCGAACAGCGTGAGGGCCGGCTCGCGCTCGCCGCGGAGCTCGCCGAGGTCGACCTCGACCCAGTCCAGCCCGCGCGCCTCCGCCAGCACGCGCGCCTGCGGCTTGACGACCTGGGCGGCGAGCACGCCGCGGCAGTCCGCCATCGCCGGGTCGAGCCGGATCCGCTCGAGGTACCGCGAGAGCTGCTCGACGGCCTCGATCGTGCCGACCCGCTTGATCTCGACCGCGATCCAGCCGTCCTCGTCGTCGCGGCACATGAGGTCGACCGGCCCGATGTCGGTCGGCCACTCGCGGCGCACGAGCCGAAACCCTTCGCCGCACCACTCGGGAGCGTCGGCCAGCAGGACCTGCAGGTCGGCTTCCACGCCGTCCTTCTCGAGCTGCGCAGCGTCGAAGTCCATCGCGTGCGTGGAGTCGGACAGCACCTCGGCCAGCACGATGTCCAGCCGGTCGTCGCCCTTCAGCTTGCGGACGACGATCCGCCCGTCCTCCTCCTCGATCACGGTCGGCGGCATCATCCAGTTCAGCGGCTTGTAGCCCCCGGCGTCGGCGTGCACGAGCACGGAGCCGTCGGCCTTCAGCATCACCAGCCGCAGCGCCTCCGGCAGCCGCGCGGACAGGCGGCCGGAGTACTCGACGGAGCAGCGGGCGACGATCAGCCTCATCGGAACCGCTGGATCTCGTCCGGCCTGACCCAGGACAGCTCGTTCGGATGCCCGGCACGGACCAGCGCCAGGTAGTCGCTGATCTCGTTGGGAGCCGCGTCGTTCCAGCGAAACGCGAGGACCTGGGCGTGCACGATGTTGTTGTCCGGGAGACGGACTTCCGCCGCGAGCGGCCCGATGCTGGTGACATGGAGCGCCATCCCGCGGGACGGTACGGCCCGCACCGGACAGTGCGTAGCCGCAGGACGGAACCGCCTCGGCGGTCGGTAGGGTCCGGCCCAAGCAGATGAGCGCGGGAGCGGGGCATCTCGTTGAACTCGAGCGCGTGCGCAAGAGCTTTGGCGACAATCTGGTGCTAGATGGGATCGATCTGACGATCGACCGGGGAGAGGTCGTCGTGATCGCCGGCCCGTCCGGCTCCGGGAAGTCCACGATGCTGCGCTGCATCAACGGGCTCGAGGGGGTCGACGAGGGCGACGTGCGCTTCGACGGCGCCTCGATCGCGCGCGCGGGCAAGGACGTCAACCGGATGCGCGCGGAGATCGGGATGGTGTTCCAGCAGTTCAACCTCTTCGCCCACAAGAGCGTCATGGAGAACCTGACCATGGCGCCGATCGAGGTGAAGGGGCTGAACAAGGCGGCCGCCCGCGAGCGCGCCGACCGGCTACTGGAGCGCGTCGGGCTGACCGAGAAGGCGGACGCCTTCCCGGCCGACCTGTCCGGGGGCCAGCAGCAGCGTGTCGCGATCGCCCGTGCGCTGGCCATGGAGCCCAAGCTCATGCTGTTCGACGAGCCCACGTCCGCGCTGGACCCGGAGATGATCCGAGAGGTGCTCGACGTCATGCGCGACCTCGCGCGCGACGGCTTGACGTTGGCCGTCGTGACGCACGAGTTGGGGTTCGCGCGCGAGGTCGGCGACCGGATCGTGTTCATCGACGACGGCCAGATCGTCGAGCAGGCGCCCCCGTCCGAGTTCTTCGCCGCCGCGAAGAGCGAGCGGGCGCGCGACTTCGTGGACAAGATCATTCATCACTAGCGAGCGAGGAGGCGGGAATGAAGACAACACGCTGGGCACTGATCCTGGTGCTGTTGCTCGGGCTGCTGGCGGCAGCCTGCGGAGACGACGACGACGAGGAGTCCGCCGGCGGAGGAGGCGGCGGCGAGCAGGCCGCGGACGTCGAGCAGTTCCCCGAGGACACCACGATGGGGAAGATCCAGGCGGCGGGCGAGATCAAGATCGGCGTCAAGTACGACGTGCCGCCGTTCGGGTTCAAGAACCCGCAGACCGACGAGATCGAGGGCTTCGACGTCGACCTCGGGCGGGCGATCGCGGACAAGCTCGGCGTCGAGCCGAACTTCATCGAGGCGATCTCCGACAACCGGATCCCGTTCCTGGAGGACGGGACGGTCGACCTCGTGCTCTCGACGATGACGATCAACGCCGAGCGCGACCAGGAGATCGACTTCTCCGAGCCCTACTACATCGCCCGCGGCCGGATCCTCGTGCCGCAGGACTCCGACATCACGGGCATCGACTCGCTGGCCGGCCGCAAGGTCTGCACGGCGCTCGGGTCGACGTACGAGGAGACGCTCAAGGAGCAGGCGCCGAAGGCGGACCTGCGGCTCGTCGATTCCTACTCGGAGTGCCTGGAGCTCGTGCAGAACGGCGCCGTCGATGCGGTTTCGACCGACGACGTGATCCTCACCGGCATGATCATCCAGGACGACACGCTCAAGCTCACCGAGGGCAAGCCGCTGACCACCGAGCCCTACGGCGCCGGCCTCAAGGACGGCGACACGGAGTTCAAGGAGTTCGTCGACGGCGTGCTCGAGGAGTACAAGAGCGGCGGCGGCTGGGCCGAGTCCTACGAGAAGTGGGTCGGCCAGTACACCGGCGAGCAGCAGGAGCCGCCGACGATGACGCTCCAGGAGGCGATCGAGGCGACCTCCTAGCGGTATGGGCGACTACATCAGCGTCCTCACGGACAACTTCGACGAGCTCGCGTCGGGGTTCTGGGTGACCGTGCGCATCGTCGTGATCGCGTTCGTGATCGCCATGGTCGTGGGGACGCTGGTGGCCACCCTGCGGATCGCGCCGAACAAGTGGCTGCAGCGGCTCGGCGGCGTCTACGTTGAGACGTTCCGCAACGTGCCGCTGCTGGTGCTGCTGTTCATCTCGTTCGCCGGCCTCCGCCGCGCGGGCGTCGACATCGGGCCGTGGACGGCGGGGATCGCCAGCCTCGGGCTCTACACCGCCGCGTACGTGGCTGAGGCGCTGCGCTCCGGCGTGTTCTCGGTCAGCAAGGGCCAGATCGAGGCAGCGCTGTCGCTCGGCTTCACCTACGGGCAGGCGCTGCGGCGGGTCGTGTTCCCGCAGGCGTTCCGGACGGTGATCTCGCCGCTCGGCTCGCTGATCATCGCGATGATCAAGAACTCGGCGATCATCGGCGTCTCGCTGCTGGCGCTCGACGACCTGCTGAAGACCGCGCGGGTCATCCAGTCGCGCACGTTCGAGACCAACGAGGCGTTCTTCTGGGCGGCCGCCGGCTACCTGCTGCTGACCGGCGCCGCCACGCTGACGATCCGCGCGCTCGAGAAGCGCTACGCGATCCACCGATGAACTACGTCTTCGATCCCGACAACTGGGAGTGGGTGGTCACCGGCAACAACGTCCGGTTCATCCTCGAGGGCTTCCTGGTCAACCTCGAGATCGCGGCGATCGCGATGGTGCTGTCGCTCATCAGCGGGCTCGCGCTCGCGCTCGCCCGGCTGTCGCGCTGGACGCCGCTCAGCGTCGTGGCCGGCACGTGGGTCGACGTCTGGCGCAACCTGCCGCTGATCTTCATCATCCTCTACCTCGCGCTGTCGATCCCGGGCGCGTGGCCCGACGCGTACGAGGACGCGATCCCGTCGTGGTTCCCCGAGGGCCTGCAGTCCGGCCGCGTGCTGGCGGCGATCCTCGGCCTCGTGCTCTACAACTCGGCCGTCCTCGCCGAGATCATGCGCGCGGGCATCCTGTCGCTCGACCGGGGCCAGAACGAGGCCGCCCGCGCGCTGGGGATGAGCTACGGCCAGTCGATGCGCCACGTCGTGCTGCCGCAAGGCCTGCGGCGCATGGTCCCGGCCACCGTGTCCCAGCTGATCACGCTCAACAAGGACACGACGCTGGTCAGCATCGTCGCCATCCAGGAGGTCATGCGCCACGGCCGCATCGTCACCAGCGCGAACTTCTTCGGCGGCGTGCAGGCCCCGGTGCTGCAGGTCTTCCTGTTCGTCGGCGCGCTGTTCATCATCGTCAACCTCTCGCTGTCGCGCCTGTCGCGGCGGCTCGAGATCCGCGAGCGCAAGCGCACCGCGGTCGGCACGGTCAAGCGCGTCCGCGGGCTGGAGGAACAGGCCGTCTAGGCCGCTTCGGTGAGCTCGCGCGGAGCGGCGGCGCGGACCCGCTCGAGCAGGTCCCGCACCTCGGGGTCGCCGCCGAGCTCGAGCGCGCGCTCGCACGCGGCCAGGCAGTCCGACGTGCGGTCGGTGCGCGCGAGCGCGTGCGCGTAGCGACCCCACGCCTCCGGCGACTCGGGCGCGAGCGCGGTGGCCTGCTCGCAGGCGGTGACCTCGGCGCCGACGTCGCCCATCAGGTTCGCGACGAGCGCGAGGTCGAGCAGGCCCTGCTCGCTCGCGCCGTGCTCGCGCGCGCGCTCGAGCGCCTCGCGCGCGCCCGCGCGATCGAACGTGCGCATGCGCAGCCGGCCGAGCCGCTCCCACGCCGAGGCGTCGGACGGATGCCGGGCGACCTCCTGGGCGGCGGCGTCGACCGCCTGCGTGAGCGAGCCCATGTCCTCATAGATGCGGGCCGCGTAGCGGTACGGCGCCGGCCGGTCGCTCTCCTCGCGGATCCAGTCGCGCACCGCGCGCGCGGCCGCCGAGAAGTCGCCGGCCTGCCAGAACGCGAGCGTCATCAGCCGCAGCACCGCGGTGTTCCGCGGGTCGGCGTCGCGGGCGTAGACCAGCCGGCGGGCGGCGAGCTTGAAGTCGCCCTCGGCGAGGGCGTGCTTGGCGGCGGTCATGAACCGCTGCACGCGCTCGGCACCGGGGTCGGGCTTGGAGAAGTCGACGAACTGCAACGAGCCCGCCGGCACCGTGCGCACGCCGAGGTGGAAGCTCACGCGCGCCCACTGCTGGATGTCGTCGCCACCGCCGGTGAAGTAGATGCCGTTCACGGTGCCGACCCCCCACTCGGGATACGACAGGCAGCGCGCGTAGCGGTGCACGACGGAGTGGTCGGGGACGCGCGAGGCGAACGGGTCGTGCTTTGCGCGGTCGGCCGCCTGGGCGCGAGCGCGCTGCTCCTCCTCGTACGCTCGCTGGCCCTCCTCGGCCCGGCGCTTGCGAGCGGCCGCGGCGCCGACCTTGACGGCGTTGCGGGTGACCTTGCCACCGCGCGACTCCTCGGCCAGCTGCTCGAGCTGGTCGGCCGCCTCGTTGATGGCCTTCAGGTGACGCTCATGCTCCAGCTGCCGCCCCGGTGGGGCGATGTCCGGATGCCAGACCTTCGCGAGCCTGCGCCTCGCCAGCTGGATGTCGCGCTTGTCGAACGGCGGCTCGATCTCCAGCAGTAGTACGGACTGCTCGATGTCCAGCACCTGTGGCATGACCGCTCTACGGTAGCGGTCGGGCTCGGGCCCGGCGGCGCGTCCTTACGCGCCGGGCCGCCCGATTAGCCACTTCTCGTTCTCGCCGCGCCTGCGGCGGTGGGTACATCTGGGCGCTCTAGTGCCGCCAGCCCATTGCCCTACCTCCTGTCGGTTGCTCGTTGAAGGGATCCGCGTGTGCTAGTGGCGCCAGCCCATGGGGTCTCCTTTCGGCTCGGATTGCCTTGTGGGATCGACAGTCGGGCAGGGCTGTGCATCCGGTCGCGCCCGGAGATGCGCAAGCACGTCGTGCTTTAGGCCCCCATTGCAGCCTCGGACCTCCCCTTGGTACGTCGCTGCAAACGGCACTATGGAACGCCCCGCATTCCAGTGCAACCCCGGTGTCATGAGCAAACCCAACGAATTGACTGGTGGCATGCAAGGCCGAAGGGCACTACCTTCCGTCTTAGTGATCGTCTGGTTGGCCGTCGTCCTGTGGTTGGTGATCGTCGCGTGGTCGCTCGCGCTGATGCGGGCGGCTGGCAGCAGCGACCGCCAGGTCGGGGCGGCGCATAGCAAGCGAGACGGCCCGCCGAGGATCCCGCGGCCGCTGGGCCGCCGCACGGAGGTCGTCGTCGTCGCGGCCGAGGCCGTGCTGCTCGTGGTCGTCGCGCTCGGGGCCGTGGCGGTATCGACGGTAGACCAGTGGCGGCCGGCGGAGCTCGTCGGCCTGCTCGTCGTTCTCGTGCTCGGCAGCGACTTCATCGTCCTCAACGCCAAGCGATTCCGGATCGGTGCGTCGTTCCTCGGGATTGTCCTCGCAATGGCGGTGCTCGGCCCGGCGCCGGCGGTGGCGATCGGGTTCCTCGCAGCGCTGTGCGACGCGATCCGGAGCCGGACTCGCGGCTCGTACCTGCTCAGCAACCTCGTCACGTACGCCACCTTCCCGCTCGTCGGCGGGATCGTTCTCGCGTGGTTCAAGAACGTCGATCCGTCCGACGAGGGTGCGTTCGCGCTTGCCGTGTTCGCGGTGTTCATGGCGACGAACCTGCTGAACTTCGCCATGATCGCCGGGCACGTCGTGGTGCTGCGCGGCGGCTCCCTGAGGCAGATGTTCCGGTTCGTGTACCTGCCGGTGCTGCCGTGGGAGCTCGTCACCGGTTCGCTCACCGCGATGGCCGTCTACGGCTTCGAGCTCTACGGCGCGGGGATCATCGGCCTGTTCGCGCTCGCCCTCGGGGTCTGCCAGCTGCTGCTCCGGGCGCTGCTCCAGGGGCAGGCGGACGGCGAGGAGGTCGTCCGCCGCACCGACCAGCTCGACATCCGCCACGAGGGGATGGTCGGCCTGCTGCTGGAGACGCTCGCGCTTCGCGATCCGACCGCCGCGCGCCACGCCGCCGCCGTCGCGCACTACGCGCACGAGCTCGCGCGCGCCGCCGGGTTGTCCGAGCGCGAACAGGCGGTCGTGCACACCGCCGGCCTGCTCCACGACATCGGCAAGGAGGCGCTGCCTGACCACATCCTCCTTGGTCGCAGCGAGCTGCACGCGGCCGAGCGACGGCTGGTCGAGCGCCATCCCGCGGACGGGGCGCGCCTGCTGCTCCGCGTGGAGGGGCTCGGGGAGGTCGCCAACGCGGTCCTGGCCCACCACGAGCGGATCGACGGCCACGGCTATCCGGACGGCCTCGCCGGCGACGACATCCCGATGACCGCACGCATCCTCGCGATCGCGGAGGTCTACGACGTCCTCACCGCTCCGGACTCCTACAAGATCCCGCTCGGCGCCGCCGAGGCCGAGGACGAGCTGCGGCGGGTCGCCGGCAGCCAGCTCGACGGCCGCCTGGTATGGCTGTTCGTGACGCAGGTCCTGCGCGGGAGGGTGATCGACCACGAGGGCCGGATCGCCGACCTCGAGACCGAGCTGCAGCTCCAGCGCCGCATGCGCGGCGTGCTCGACCAGCCGCTCGTGCTCGGCCCGCCGACGGGCTAGAGCGCGAGCTCGAACGCGAGCGCGTCGGGGTCGATTCCGGCGAGCCGGAAGCCGAGGCGCCGGACCAGCGCGATCGCCGCGTCGTTCTCGGGAAGCGTCAGCGCCGTCAGGCGGGTCATCCCGTTCGCGCGTGCGGCAGCGACGAGCAGGCGCGCGAGGCGCGTCCCGATCCCGCGGCCCTGCCACTCGTCCGTGACCGTGACCGCGATGTCAGCCGTGCGGCCGCCCGGCTCAGCCGTGGCGTAGCGGGCCTCGCCGATCAGCTCGCCGGCGTCGTCGACCGCGAGGAGCGCCGTGTGGGACACGTGGTCGACCTCCGTCAGATAGGTCAGCTCACGTGCGCTCAGCTTCGGCTTGGGGCCGTGGAACCGCCGCCGCCGCGACTCCGGCGTCAGCCGCCCGAACCAGGTCGAGAACGCGTCGCGGTCGTCCGCCGAGATCTGGCGGACGCCGACGCGCGCTCCGTCGGCGAGGACGAGGGCTGCGGTGTGCATGCGCTACCCCGTGGGCCGGATGTTGTGGTTGAGGCGGAACACGTTGGTCGGATCCCAGCGGTCCTTGGCCTCGACCAGCCGCGCGTAGCGCTCGGCGCCGTAGGCGACCGTCACCGCGGCGTCGCCGCCCTCGGCGATGAAGTTGGGGAAGCCCGCCGGCCGCGACCACGGCCCGAGCGCGTCGGTCAGCGCCCGCACCCAGTTGCGGTTGGCCGTGTCGCGCTCGGGCTCGAGCCACTGGCCGAGCACCTGGATGCTCCACTCGGCATCGCGATGGCCGAGCGCCGTGTCCATCTCGCCGACGCGCCCGAACGCGCCGCCGAGCGGATGGATCACGACCGCCGACCGAGTCGACGGCGCGCCCTCGGCGCCCGCCAGGATCGTGTCGATCGCCGGGTCGGAGAGCTCGTCGAGGAACGCGGCGCGGAAGTAGTCCCGCAGAACCTCCGGGTGGCCGCCGTCCATCAGCGACTGCAGGGTGCAGTACGGCATCGGCCCGACGGCGTCGACCACGGGGGCGAGCGCGCGCAGCGGCGCGATGTGCTCGGCGCCGCGCTCGATCTCGCCGTCGTAGAGGACCAGCACGCTGACGGCCGGGTTGCCCTGGAGGTCGAGCGGCACCATCGGCGCCGGCGGGGCGCTCATCAGCGCCAGGCCGCCGCACAGCGCGTCCGGGGCCTCGGCCATCAGGTCGCGGTAGGCGCGCATCACGTCACGCGCGCGGTCGCGCGGCCACAGCAGCATGCCGCCGAGGACCATCGGGCCGACCGGCCGCAGCGAGAACTCGAACTCGAGCACGATCCCGAAGTTCCCGCCGCCGCCGCGCAGCGCCCAGAACAGGTCGGGGTTCTCGCTCGCCGACGCGGTGACCACGTGCCCGTCGGCGGTGAGCACGCGCGCAGCGCGCAGGTTGTCGGAGGCCAGGCCCATCTTGCGCTCCAGCCAGCCGCTGCCGGAGCCGAGCGTGAAGCCGGCCACCCCGGTGCTCGAGACGCGGCCGCCGGTGACGGCGAGCCCATGCTCCTGCGTGGCGGCGTCGAGCTCGCCCCACACCACGCCGGGCTGCACCCACGCGATCCGGCGCAGCGGATCGACGTGGATCGCCTTCAGCGGGCTGAGGTCGATCACCAGGCCGCCGTCGGTGGTGGCGAAGCCGGGAGCGGCATGCGCGCCGCCCCGCACCGCGACCTCCATCCCGTGCGCGCGGGCGTGCGCGAGCGCGGCGGCGACGTCGGACGTCGACTCGCAGCGGGCGATCAGCGCGGGCCGGCAGTCGATCATCGCGTTGAAGACCCGGCGGGCGGCGTCGTACCCGTCGTCGTCGGGGCCGATCAGCGTTCCGTTGAAGCGATGGATCGAGGGCGAGGAGGGGAGCAGCAGCGACATGCCAAGCAGGATCCCTGCCGGGGCCTGCGCCCGCATCGGGGGTATCCCTAGTCCGGGCGAACGTCAACTGCTGCATTGAGGGAGGCGGGATCAGCCGCACCCCGGGGTCGATGGCGCTTTTGTGTCGCATAGCGACCTGAAGGCGCCAGGCGGTTCGAGACCACCCGCGCGAACGGCTCCCTCGCTCCCCTACTAAGCGTAGTTGACGTTCGCCGGAATCTAGGCGGCGCGCAACGCGGGCCGGTCGAGCGACGCCTCGACG
>JBKOYW010000349.1:0-4378 GCA_046744275.1 Actinomycetota bacterium | reverse complement strand
CCGAGCGGCTGCGCGCGCGGGTCTCGCGCGACGTCGGCGACGATCTCGACGCCGGCGCCGGCCGCGCCGTCGCCGCCGGCGACCTGCGGCGCGCGTTCCACGAGGCGCGCTGCGCGCTCGAGGCGCGCGCGCTCGACGTCAACGGCTCACCGGCCGGCCTCGCCACCTACCGCGACCTCGGCTCGTTCCAGCTGCTCCTCTCGCTCCAGGACGACGAGGCGCTGCGGCTGTTCTGCGACTCGATCCTGGATCCGATCGAGGAGGGCGAGGGCGCCTACGGCGGCGAGCTGATGCGCTCGCTGGAGGCGTTCATCGAGTGCAACGGCCAGTGGGAGCGCGCGGCGCGCCAGTTGTACTGTCACCGCCACACGTTGCGCTACCGGATCCGGCGGGTCGAGGAGCTCACGGGCCGCTCGCTGGACTCCGCGCGCGACCGCATCGACTTCTGGCTGGCCCTCCGCGGCCGTGAACTGACGAAAGGACCCGCGTGATCGTTGGCGTTCCCACCGAGATCAAGACGGACGAGTACCGCGTCGCCCTGACCCCGGCAGGCGTCCGCGAGCTGGTCGAGCACGGCCACGATGTCGTGGTCCAGGCGGGCGCCGGCGATGGATCGGCGATCTCGGACGAGGACTACCGCTCGCAGGGCGCGCGCATGCTGCCGGACGCCGAGGCGGTGTTCGGCGAGGCGGAGATGATCCTCAAGGTCAAGGAGCCGCAGCCGGACGAGGTGGCGCGGCTGGAGGCCCGGCACCTGCTGTTCACGTACCTGCACCTGGCGCCCGATCCGGAGCTCACGCGGGGACTGGTGGAGTCGGGCGCCACGTGCGTGGCCTACGAGACGGTCGAGGACACCCGCGGGCGGCTCCCGCTGCTGGCCCCGATGAGCGAGGTGGCGGGCAAGATCGCCACCCAGGCGGGCGCGTTCATGCTCGAGAAGCCGCTCGGCGGCCGCGGGATCCTGCTCGGCGGCGTGCCCGGCGTGGCGGCCGCCAACGTGATGATCATCGGCGGCGGCGTGGTCGGCATGAACGCGGCGTTCATCGCGATCGGGATGGAGGCGTCGGTCTACGTGTACGACCGCAACATCGACCGCCTGCGCGAGCTCGACATCGCGTTCGGCGGCCGGGCTGACACGTGCTACGCGTCGACGCTCGACATCGAGAAGCGCCTGCCGGAGGCGGATCTCGTGATCGGCGCGGTGCTCGTGCACGGGGCGAAGGCGCCGTACGTCGTCCGCCGCGATCAGCTGAAGCTGATGAAGCGCAACGCGGTCCTGGTGGACGTCTCGATCGACCAGGGCGGCTGCTTCGAGACCAGTCGGCCCACCACGCACAGCGATCCGACGTACGAGGTGGACGGCGTGACGCACTACTGCGTGGCGAACATGCCCGGCGCGGTCCCGATCACCTCGACGTACGCGCTGACCAACGCGACGCTGCCCTACGTGCTCCACCTCGCCGACGCGGGCGCCGCCCGGGCCGCCGACGAGAGCCCTGGGCTGGCGAAGGGGTTCAACGTCGTCGCCGGCAAGGTGACCTATCAGCCGGTGGCGGACGCGACCGCGCAGCCCTACGTCGAGCTCGGCGAGGCGCTCGGAGCAGCCGCCTAGCCACTGCTACCCTTTCGCGCCGTATGCCCACGACTTCCCAGCTGGTCCGGAAGGGCCGGAACCCGAAGACGAAGAAGCTGGCCACGCCGGGCCTGAAGTCCGGCAAGGGCCGCAAGAAGAAGGTCGCGGCCCCCCAGCGGCGCGGCGTGTGCACGCGCGTGTACACCACGACGCCCAAGAAGCCGAACTCGGCGCTGCGCAAGGTTGCCCGTGTCCGGCTGACCAACGGGATGGAGGTCACGACGTACATCCCCGGCGAGGGCCACAACCTGCAGGAGCACTCCGTGGTGCTCGTGCGCGGCGGCCGCGTCAAGGACCTTCCGGGCGTTCGCTACAAGGTCGTCCGCGGGACGCTCGACGCCGCCGGCGTCTCGGACCGCAAGAAGGCCCGCTCCCAGTACGGCGTGAAGGCGAAGTAATGCCGCGCCGCGCTGCCGCGACGAAGCGGCCCGTCGAGGTCGATCCCGTCCACCGCTCCAAGCTCGTCTCGCAGGTCGTCAACCGCGTGATGCAGGACGGCAAGAAGTCCAAGGCCGAGCGGATCGTCTACGACGCCCTCGCGATCCTCTCCGAGCGCACCGGCAAAGACCCCGTCGAAGCGCTCGAGATCTCGATCAAGGCGCTGACGCCGGTGCTCGAGGTCCGCTCCCGCCGCGTCGGCGGCGCGACCTACCAGGTTCCGGTCGAGGTGCCCGCGCCGCGCGCCCGCACCCTCGCGGTGCGCTGGCTGGTCGAGTTCGCCCGCAACCGCCGCGAGAAGTCGATGGCGCAGCGGCTCGCGAACGAGCTGCTCGACGCGCAGTCCCAGCAGGGCGGCGCCTACAAGCGCAAGGACGACATCTTCCGCATGGCGCAGGCCAACAAGGCCTTCGCCCACTACCGCTGGTAAGCCGTTTCGCCGGGCGTCCGGCGGGATAGGTTCCCTGCGTGCGCGCAATCGCCGTACGCGAGTGGGGAGGCCGGGACAAGCTCGAGCTGATCGAGCACGACGTGCCGCCCGTGGCACCCGACGGCGTCCTCGTCCGGGTCAAGGCGGCAGGCGTCAACCCGGTCGACGCGAAGATCCGCGGCGGCTACATGGCGGAGAAGCTGCCGTTCCACTTCCCGGTCATCCTGGGGTGGGACGTGGCCGGCGTGGTGGAGCAGGTCGGCGCTGCCGTCACGTGGTTCAAGCCCGGCGACCACGTCTACGGCTACATCCGCCGCCACCACCTCCAGTTCGGCACCTACGCCGAGTACGCCACCGCGCCGGAGGGCTTCTTCGCCCACATGCCGCCCGAGCTCTCGTTCGAGGAGGCTGCGGCGCTGCCGCTGTCGGTGCTCACCGCCCACCAGTCGCTGGAGGCGCTCGGCCTGCGCGGCGGCGAGACGCTGTTCATGACCGGCGGGGCCGGAGGCGTCGGCCACGTGGCGGTGCAGCTCGCGGTCGCCCGCGGGGCGCGCGTGGTCGCCACCGCCTCGGAGCGCAACCACGACTTCCTGCGCGAGCTCGGGGCCGAGCCGCTCGACTACGAGCTCGACGACCTCCCGGGCCGCGTGCGCGACCTGCTGGCCGACGCCGGCACCGACGCCGCCTTCGACCTGTTCGGCGGCGAGGTCCGCGAGCAGGCGTTCTCCGCGTTGCGCCCCGGCGGGCGCCTCGTGTCGGTCGCGCAGCCGCCGCCCGAGCCGCGCGAGGGCCACCACGAGGTCACCTACATCTTCGTGCGCCCGAGTGGCTACGACCTCGGCGAGCACATCACGCCGCTCGTCGCCGAGGGCAGCCTGCGCCCGCACATCCAGGAGACGTTCCCGCTCGAGCGCGCCGCCGAGGCGCACGAGCGGATCGAGGCGGGCCACGTGCGCGGCAAGCTCGTGCTCACAGTGGACGGCTGAGCAGCTCGCGGACCTCCTCGGCGAGCACGCGGCGGTCGTCGGTCGCGGCCTCCGCCTCGGCGATCAGCTCCGGCCGCGCTCCCGCCACATCGAGGACCGCGGGGTCGACGAGCAGCGGCGCGGCGGTGACGAGCGCGAGCGTGATCGCGTCGCTCGGTCGGGCGTCGACGGCCGTTCCGTCGGCGAGCACGATCTCCGCGTAGAACGTGGATTCGGCCAGCCGCGTCACCCGGACCTCCCGTATCGAGGCGCCGGTCGCCTCCAGCAGGGCGGCGGTCAGGTGGTGCGTGCCCGGGCGCGGCAGCTCGACGTCCTCGAGCAGCACGGCGACCGCGAACGCCTCGGCCGGGCCGACCCAGATCTTCAGCTCGCGCCCCGAGCCCTCGAGTATGAGGATGTGGTGGTCACCGGCACGGCGGACGTCGACGACCTCCATCTCGATCGGTATGGCGCGCTCCCTCCGGAGTGGTTCGAGGCGCGTGCGCAGCGACGCGCGCGCCTTGTGGAGCCGGGTCTTGACCGCTCCCGGCGGGATCTCGAGATGCGCCGCGGCCTCCGCCTGGGTCAGACCGGCGAGGTAGAACAGCGTCACCGCCTCGCGCTGGCCGCTCGGCAGCGCCGCGATCGCCGCCCGCACCCGCGCCGCGAGCTCCCGCTGCGCGACGACGTCGGCCGGGTCGGGCGGCGGCTCGCCGAAGGCGACGAGGACGGTCGGCTGCCGCAGCATCGCGCGGCAGACGTTCAGGCCGATGCCCACGAGCCAGGCGCCGAACCGCTCGTCGTCGCGGAGGCGGTCCAGCGAGAGCAGGGCGGTGACGACGGCGTCCTGGGCGGCGTCGAGCGCGGCGTCCGGCCCCACGAGGCGGCGGCAGCAGCGCACCAGCGTCGCGT
>JBKOYW010000190.1:0-3894 GCA_046744275.1 Actinomycetota bacterium | reverse complement strand
ATCGTAGCCGGTACGGCCGTACTTGCAGACCGAGTACGCTCGTACTAGGCTCCCGGGCCGCCATGGCCGCCGACCCCACCACCCGCCGCTCGTTCTTCGGGCTCGCGGGCGGCGCGGCGGCGCTGCTGTGCACGATCGGGGGCGAGGAGGTCGTGGTCGACTCCCCCGAGACGCTCGGGCGCGCCGACGCCGCGGCCGCACGCGTGCGCAAGCCTCGCGCTGCCGCCTCGCAGGACGTGCCGCAGCTCCAGCCGGCGCCGGGCGGCATCCGGCGCGAGTACTGGATCCAGGCGCAGACGGTGCGCTGGGACATCGTGCCGACCAAGCGCGACGACTGGCACAACCGCGCCGTGCCCGGCCGCAACCGCTACCGCGCGTACACGTACTTCGAGATGACGCCGGGCTTCGCGTCCGTCGTCCAGGGCCCGAGCATCCCTGGGCCGACGCTCTACGCCGAGGTCGGCGACGTGCTGGTGGTGCACTTCCGCAACGCCGACCGCACGCTGCGCCAGGCGGTGACCATGCACCCGCACGGCGTGAAGTACAGCCCCGAGTACGACGGCGCCTACATGGGCGAGTACACGCGCGCGGGCGGCTTCGTCGCTCCCGGCGAGACGTTCACGTACCAGTGGGAGTGCACGCCGGACTCGGTCGGCTCGTGGCCGTACCACGACCACGGTCCCAACCACACGCTCAACACCTTCCGCGGCCTGTTCGGGATGCTCCACATCC
Organism: Actinomycetota bacterium; assembly: GCA_046744275.1. GTDB lineage: Bacteria > Actinomycetota > Thermoleophilia > Solirubrobacterales > Solirubrobacteraceae > DASSUW01. The sequence goes on along the minus strand of JBKOYW010000190.1, from coordinate 3,162 downwards.
GCCCGAAGGGCGCGCCGCTGCCCGACGTCCACCGCGCGCTGTTCGTCCACCAGCTCCCGCCGCCGGTCACCGGCCTGCAGCGGAACTTCCAGTGCATCAACGGCCGCGCCTACGCGGGCAACACGCCGACGCTGCGGTCGCGCGTCGGCCAGCTCGTCGAGCTGACCGCGTTCAGCATGGACAACAACTTGCACACGTTCCACATCCACGGCCATCGCTGGAAGGACCCGGCGGGCCAATACGTCGACAACCCTTCGATGGGGCCGAACGAGTCGGTCACGGCCCGCTTCGTCGAGGACAACCCGGGCCGCTGGCTCTACCACTGCCACGTCTTCTCCCACCAGGACACCGGGATGACGGGCTGGTACGTCGTCGACCCGTAGAGGAGGAGGGGTCACCATCCGCACTTCGCTGCGCATCGCGACGACCGCCGGCCTGGCGATCGCGTTGCTCGCGCCGGCCGGCGCGAACGCCCAGACCTACCCGGAGCCGAAGGAGCCCGGCAAGGTCGAGCCCAAGCCGCCGCGTCCGTACGAGACGCACACCGTCTGCAAGAAGGGCCGCTGCGATTTCCGCACCATCCAGGCCGCCGTGAACGCGGCCGACGCCGGCGACACGATCAAGGTCCGCCGCGGTGTGTACCGCGAGGCGGTGCGGATCAGCGGGCGCAAGAAGCGCTACCTGAAGCTGATCGGCAACCCGAAGCGGCCGAGCCGCGTCGTGCTCGAGGGCAACGACAAGAAGCAGAACGCCTTCGCGGTCAACGGCGCGGACGAGGTCACCGTCGACGGCTTCATGGCCCGCAACTACCGGGCCAACGGGTACTTCTTCACGAACCTCAACGGTTACACGATGAACCACCTGATCGCACGGGAGACCGGCGTCTACGGCCTCTATGCGTTCAACACGATCGGCGGCCGGATCCTCAACTCCGAGGCCTACTACGTCAACGACGGCGCCTTCTACATCGGGCAGACGCCGCCGCAGGACAAGCCGGTGCAAACGGTGGTGCGCAACGTCGACGGCTGGGGCAGCCCGATCGGCTTCAGCGCCACCAACATGCGCTACGTGACGATCACCAAGAGCCGCTTCTACAACAACGCGGTCGGCATCGTGCCGAACGCGCTCGACTCCGAGAAGTTCCCGCCGCCCGAGCAGAACGTGATCGTCGACAACGACATCTTCTGGAACAACTTCAACTTCCACGAGGGCAAGCCGCCGTTCACCCCGCCGCCGGCGTCCGCGACCGGCAACCTGGTCCCGCTCGGCACCGGCATCCTGCTGCTCGGCGGGCGCGACCACCGGATCGAGAACAACCGGATCTTCGGCAACTTCCTCACCGGCATTGCGGCGATCGACGGGATCCTGCTGCAGGAGAACCCGCTCGCCGTCTCGCTCGACCGCAACGTCATCCGCGGCAACGAGTTCGGGCTCGGCGGCACCGACCTCAACGGCCGCGACGTGACCTACGACGGCAGCGGCACCGGCAACTGCTTCACGCTCGCGCCCACGGACACGGCGTTCCCGGCCGACCGCTCGACTGTCGCCGCCTGCTCGACCGCGAACGTGAACAACGATGCGCGGATGCAGATGCTCGGGTGGACCGGCCAGGGCGCGCTGGGCGGCTGGGTCAAGCACGAGCACCCGGCCAAGAAAGGCTACAAGCCGCTGGAGGTCTTCAACCCGTGAGGGCCGTCCTGCTGATCGCCGGCGTCGCGCTCCTGCTGAGCGCGGCGCCGGCGCAGGCCGGCAAGCCGAAGGGCAAGACCGTCCGGATCTACGACAACTACTACCTCAAGGACGACCTCACGGTGCGGCGCGGCACCGTCATCACGTGGCGGTGGCCGGGCTTCGACGAGGCGGGCGACGTCCACGACGTCAAGCTCAAGTCCGGTCCGAAGGGCGTCAAGAAGTTCCAGTCCGAGCCGGCCGCGACGGACTACACGTTCAAGCGCAAGCTCACCGTCCCCGGGCGCTACAGGATCGTCTGCACGCTCCACGAGGAGATGACGATGAAGATCCGCGTGCGCCGCTAGGTCGTCCGCTCGGGCGTACCGAGGAAGACCGCGGTGCCGCGCGAGCGGGCCGTGCACGGCCCGCGGCGCAGCAGGCTCTCCGACCCACGGCGGGCGCTGCCGGATCGCCTCCTCGACCTCTCGGTCGGACACGAGCGGCGCGTCTGCGATCACCTCGGCGATCAGCCGCGGTGGCGCGGGCGCCTCCGGCTCAGGCTCAGCCGTACCCGGACGGAGGAAGCGCGACAACGAGGACGTGACGAACCCGACGATCCGCTTCCACATTCAGCGCCGACCCTCTCATATAGGAAGCCACCAGTGCAAGATTCCTGAGCGGCGCGTTCCGTCCGCAGGTGAGACTACCGTCGCCGGGCATGGCGTTGTCCGCCTGTCCGAGCTGCGACTCGATCTTCCTCCAGCCGCTGCGCTGCGAGCCGAAGGGAGCCGACGACGTGCTGGTCGCCCTGCGCTGCCCGGAGTGCATGACTCATCTCCAGGCGCCCTTCTCGCGTGCCGACATGGCGGAGCTCGACCGCCGCCAGACCGAGTGGCGGGACGAGATCGTCGCCGCGTACGAGCGATCGGTGACCGAGAACATGGAGGCGCTCGCCGCCTGCCTCGTCCCGGCGCTCGACCGCGACCTGATCGGTGCGGACGACTTCGCGCCGCCGCCGCGCCGCGCCGCCTAGCCGCCGGCGACGGCGGGCAGGATCGTGAGCTCGTCCCCGTCGGAGACCGCCGTGTCGAGCCCGTCGAGGAAGCGGATGTCCTCGCCTCCGAGGTAGACGTTCACGAAACGGCGCAGGCCGCCGCCGTCGTCAGCCATCCGCTGGCGCAGCTCGCCGTGCTGGGCGTAGAGGCTCGCAAGCGCCTCCCCCACCGTCGCGCCGTCGACCTGCGCCTCGGTCTGGTTGCCGGCGGCGTCGCGCAGCTGCGTCGGGAGCTTGATCGTGATCGCCATCACGACACTCCGGCGGCCGCGAACGCGGCGTCGAACTCGTCGACGGACGGCGCGATCTCGGTCACCTCGAACGTCCCGCGGACGGTGTCGAGCGTCTTCAGCCCGTCGCCGGTGATGTAGGCGACGACGCGCTCCCCGGGGTCGATCGCACCGGCGGCCGCGAGCTTCGCCAGCACCGCGGTGGTC
>JBKOYW010000274.1:0-4146 GCA_046744275.1 Actinomycetota bacterium | reverse complement strand
GTAGAACGTCAACTGCGCTGGGTAGGGAAGCGACGGAGCCGCCCGCGCGGCCGGGCTCGGGGCGGATGGCGCTTTTTCGTGAACATGCAACGAAAAGGCGCCAGGGACCTCCGACCCCGGCGGAATCCCCGCTCCCCTACCCTGCCGTAGTTGACGTTGGCCAGGGGCGCGACACGCTCCGAGAGCCAGCAACACAGAACCGCCACGGCAGCTCGGCCGCCTTGGTGATCCCGATCCGCGTCCCGACCGCGATCTCGAAGCCGTCCCACCCCGGCGGCGGCGCCTCGATCGCCACCGGGCCGGCCGCCAGATCGGATCCGTTCTCCTCCAGCCCGATGCCGAGCGCCTCGGTCAGCTTCCCGGGGCCGGAGCAGAGGTCGTCGAGCCGCTCCAGTCCGCGCCGGGCGCGCATGTGCTCGATTCCCTCCAGTGGCTCGAGCGCGCGGATGAGCACCGCGGCGCCGATCTCAGGCGGCTCGCAGACCGCGTTCAGCAGCGCGTGGATGCCGTAGGACCGGTACACGTAGGCGCGCCCGGGCGGGCCGAACAGCGTGCGGGTGCGCGCGGTCAGGCCGACGTAGGCGTGGCAGGCCGGCTCGGACATGTGATACGCCTCGGTCTCGACGATCACGCCCGCGGCGTCGCCGTGGCGGACCACGCAGCCGAGCATGTCGCGCGCGACCTCCACCACCGGTCGGTCGTAGAACGCGTGGGAGAGCGTCAACGGCCCTCAAGCCGGCTGGCCGTCCAGCTCCGCGCGCGCGTGTGCGAGCTGCTCGCGTACGCGATCCAGCGCGGTGCCGCCCTCGGAGACCTTGGACTCCAGCCACGACCCCTGCGACAGGACCGCGTAGAACTCGTCGTCGAGCGCGTCGGAGTGCCGGGCGAGCTCCTCGCGCGAGAGCTGCGACAGCGTGCGCCCGGAGTTCACAGCCTCGCGCACCAGCCCAGCCACGATCCCGTGCGACTGCCGGAACGGGACCCCGCGACGCACGAGCATGTCGGCGACGTCGACGGCCGCGATCATCTCGTCCGCCGCCGCGCCCGCCAGCCGCTCGCGGTCGAAGGCCAGCGAAGCGAGCATCCCGGTCGCGGCCTGCAGGCAAAGGTCGAGCGTGTCGGCGGCGTCGAACAGGTGCTCCTTGTCCTCCTGCATGTCCTTGTTGTAGGTCAGCGGCAGGCCGTGCAGCACACCGTGCATCGCGCTCAGATGGGCGACCACCCGCGGCGCTTTCGCCCGCAGCAGCTCGGCGGCGTCGGGGTTCTTCTTCTGCGGCATGATCGAGGAGCCCGACGCCCACGCGTCCGACACCTCGCAGAAGCCGAACTCGTCGCTCGACCACAGCACGATCTCGGCGCCGAGCCGTGAGAGATGCGTGGCGCAGGTGGCCGCGGCAGCCAGGTAGTCGAGCACGAAGTCGCGGTTGGAGACGGCGTCGATCGAGTTCGGCGCCACGCCCGCGAAGCCGAGCTCTCGCGCCACCAGCCCGCGGTCGGTCGCGAAGTTCACCCCCGCGAGGGCGCCCGCGCCCAGCGGCAGGTCGGACGTTGCCCCCAGCACGTGCTCGAACCGCCGGGCGTCGCGCCGGAACATCCAGAAGTAGGCCAGCAGGTGATGCGAGAGATAGACCGGCTGCGCGCGCTGGAGGTGCGTGTAGCCGGGCATCGGCCAGTCGAGGTGGCGGTCGGCGAGCTGCACGAGCGCGCTCTGCAGCCCCTGCAGCCGCTCCATCGTCCCCAGCGCGTGCGCGCGCGTGAACATCGCGACGTCGGTCGCCACCTGGTCGTTGCGCGAGCGGGCGGTGTGGAGCTTGCCGCCGACCGGGCCGGCGATCTCGGTCAGCCGCCGCTCGATCGCCATGTGGATGTCCTCGTCGTCCTCGCGGAACGGGAACTCGCCCGAGTCGAGCTCGTCCTCGACCCGCGAGAGACCGTTCAGGAGCTCGTCGCGATCCGCGGCGGAGATGATCCCGGCCTCCGCGAGCATCGTCGCGTGCGCGCGCGACTGCTCGATGTCGTACGGCCCCAGCCGCCAGTCGAACCCGATCGACGCGTTGAGCTGCTGGAAGACCGGGTCCTGCGGAATGGAGAAGCGCGCCATGGGCGGGCATGATGACTCAGATGTCCTTCGCGCTCCGGCCCGCCACGCCCGCCGATCCGGCCGACGCGCTGCTGTACGTCTCCGCCCAGCCGTACTACGACGCGTACGCGGGCTCCGAGTCCCGCGCCCGCGGGCTGCTGGCCGCCGTCTACGGCCGCCGCGGCCACGCCGCGAGCTTCGAAGTCTGCTCGGTGATCGAGCTCGACGGCGACCTGGCGGGCGTGATCGCGTGGTTCCCGGTCACCGAGGGCGACGAGCGAGCCCGCCGCTTCGTCTCGCTCACCGTCCCGCGCGTCCCACCGTGGCGCTGGCCGGCGCTGCTGCGGCACCTGCGCGCCGCGGGGCTCGTGTCCCCGCACCCGCCGCCGACGGCCCTCTACGTCGACGCACTCGCAGTGGCTCCCGAGTTCCGCCGCCGCGGCGTGGCGCGCGCGATGCTGGCCGGCGCGGAGGACGCCGCCGTGGCGGCCGGGCTCGACGGCGTCGCGCTCGACACCGGCATCCACAACGACGCCGCGCGCTCGCTCTACGAGGCCGCGGGCTACCGCCAGCGCGAGGTCCGCCGCGCGCCGACCGCCAAGGCGGCGGCCGCGATCGGCGGCCCCGGCTTCGTCGCCTACGTCAAGTCGCTGTGAGCAGCGCCTCGGCCACCTGCGCGACCTGGCCCTCGGTCATGCGCGGGAAGAACGGCAGCGCGATCGAGCGGGCAGCGACGTCCTCGCAGACCGGGAACTCGCCCTCCCGGTGCCCGAAGCGCTCGCGGTAGAACGACATCAGGTGGATCGCCGGCAGGTACGGCTTGGACGGCACGCCGCGGACCCGCAGCGCCTCGATGACGCCGTCGCGGTCGCGCGGGACCTGGACCACGAACACGAACCAGCCGCGCACGTTGCCGCCGGTGTCCTCGCACGGCAGGGACACCTCGCTGCCGGCCAGCGCCTCGCGGTACCAGTCCGCGACCCGCGCGCGGTCGGCCAGCATCTCGTCGAGCCGCTCGAGCTGGGCGAGGCCCAGAGCACAGGCGATGTCGGTCAGCCGGTAGTTGAAGCCGAGCCGGTCGTGATCGAGCCAGTCCATGTTGGGCGCGCGGCCCTGGTTGCGCTCGGAGTCGACCTGCTCCTTGTGCTCGGCCGAGCCCATCGTGAGCATGCCGCCCTCGCCGGTGGTCAGCTGCTTGTTGGCGTAGAAGGCGAACGCCGCCGGGTGGCCGCGACCGCCGACCGGGGTGCCGTCGGCGTGGACGGCGCCGAGCGCCTCGCACGCGTCCTCCACGACCGGCAGCCCGTGCGCCTCCAGCGCGGCCACGTCGGCCGGGTAGCCGAAGATGTGCACCGGCAGCAGCGCCGTGGTGCGGCCCGTGATCGCGGCCGCCGCCGCGTCCGGGTCGAGGTTGAGCGTGACCGGGTCGATGTCGGCGAACACCGGCGTCGCCCGCTCGTAGAGGATCGCGTTGGCGGAGGCGACGAACGAGAACGGCGACGTGACGACTTCGTCGCCCTCCGAGACACCCACCGCCCGGAGGCCGAGGTGCAGCGCCGCCGTACCGCTCGACACCGCGCTCGCGTGCCGCGCGCCCAACCGCGCCGCGAACGCCCGCTCGAACTCCGGGAGGCGCGGCCCGAGCGACAGCCGGCCCGAGCGCAGCACCTCGAGCACGGCCTGCTCCTCGGCCTCGCCGAGCACGGGCTGCGCCATCGGGATCATGCCTGCGGCGCGCGCGAGCGGACCATCCCCGCCTCGAGCGAATCCACCAGGGCGTCCCAGCTCGCCTCGATGACGTTCTCGTGCACGCCGATCGCGCCCCAGGTATCGGTCCCGTCGGTGGCGTCGAGCAGCACGCGCGTGGTGGCGCCGGTGGCCTTCCACTCGTCGAGGATGCGGACCTTGTAGTTGACGAGCTTGATGTCGCGCAGGTGCGGATAGCGCTCGCCGATCGCGGCCCGCAGCGCGGTGTCCAGGGCGTTGACGGGGCCGTTGCCCTCCGCCACGCGCACGTACCGCTGGCCGTCGACCCAGATCTTGATCGTCGCCTCGGTCTGCACCCG
>JBKOYW010000086.1:0-7479 GCA_046744275.1 Actinomycetota bacterium | reverse complement strand
GCGTTGAGCTGCGCGCGCGGCCGGAGGGAGGTCTCGCCGTCGACGTCGCGCTGCCCACGTGATGCGGCGCGTGATCGACGGCCACAACGACGTGCTCAGCCGCCTGCACGAGGACGGCGCCGACGACTCCGCGCTGCTGCGCGACGGCAGCGCCTCCATCACGGTGCCGTCGGCGCGCGCCGGCGGCCTGGCCGCGGGCCTGTTCGCGGTGCTGCCGCCGACGGGGCCGTTCGAGGTCGACCGCACGCCGGGCGGGTATGAGGTCCCGCCGTTCGCGGCGGTCGCGTGGGAGGAGTCGACGCGCACGGTCGGGTCGCTGGCGGCGCGGATGTTCCGGCTCCTGCGCGCGTCCGACGGCCACGTGCGGCTCGTCCGCGACGCCGCCGACCTCGATGCCTGCCTGGCCGGCGACGCGCTCGGCGTGATCTTCCACATGGAGGGAGCGGAGCCGATCGACACCGAGCTCGAGGCGCTCGAGGTCTGGCACGCCGCCGGCCTGCGCTCGCTCGGGCCGGTGTGGAGCCGCCCGAACGCGTTCGGCCACGGCGTCCCGTTCCGGTTCCCGGCCCTGCCCGACACCGGGCCGGGACTCACGCCCGCCGGCGTCGCGCTCGTGCGCCGCTGCGCCGAGCTGGGGATCGCGGTCGACCTCAGCCACCTGAACGCGGCCGGCTTCTGGGACGTCGCGCGCACGCTCGACGCGCCGCTGATCGCCTCGCACTCGGGCGTGCACGCGCTGTGCCCGTCGACCCGCAACCTCACCGACGACCAGCTCGACGCGATCGCCGGCGCCGGCGGCCTCGTCGGCATCAACTTCGACGTCGGCTCGCTGCGCGAGGACGGCGCCGACGACACCGACACGCCGGCCGCGCGGATCGCCGAGCACGCGCGCTACGTGGCCGACCGCATCGGGGTCGACCACGTGGCGCTCGGCTCGGACTTCGACGGCGCGAAGACGCCCGCCGAGGTGCCCGACGCCGCCGCGCTCCCGCGCGTGCTCGCCGCCCTCGAGGCCGTGGGCTTCGAGGACGGCGAGCTCGATCGCATCGCGTGGGGCAACTGGCGGCGGGTACTGGCCGCCGCCTGGGGCTAGCCCTCCGCCTGCGCGAGGCGGTCGCGGGCCGCCGGGATCAGGCCGATGAAGGCCACGAGCAGCCCGAGCACGGACAGCCCGGTCACCACGGCGATCGCGGGCCGGAACGCGTCGAGCGACGTGTCGCCGGCCACGACGGCCGTGACGATCGCCAGGCCTATCGCTCCGCCGAGCTGGAACGACGTGTTGACGAGGCCGGAGGCCAGGCCCTGCTCGTGGTCGGGGATACCGGCCACCGCCTGGATGTTCTGGCTCGGGAAGCAGAGCGCGAACCCGAAGCCGATCAGCAACATCGTCGGCAGCATCAACTCGACGAACGACGGCGAGCTGTCGATGCGCAGGAACAGCGCATAGCCGATGACAAACGAGATCGTGCCGGCGGCGATGACCCGGGCGGTGCCGAAGCGGTCCACCAGCGGGCCGATCCGTGGCGAGCCCAGCGCGACGAGGACGCCGCCGGGCAGGAACGCCAGTGCGGTCTCCACCGGCGACCAGCCGTGCACGGTCTGCAGGTAGAGCGTGCCGACGAACTGGAAGCCGACGTAGGCGCCGAACATCGCCGCCATCCCGATGTTGGCCCGCACGAGCGGGCCGCTGCGCAGGATCCCGAGCCGAACCAGTGGCTGCGGCGTGCGCATCTCGATCGTCACGAAGGCGGCCAGCAGCGCGGCGACGAGGGCGAAGGCGCCGATCGTCTCCGGAGCGCTCCAGCCGACCTCGGGCGCCTCGACCACCGTGCGCACCAGCAACAGCATGGCGGCGGTGATCGTCACGGCCCCCGCGACGTCGTAGCGCCGCTTCTGGCCGGGGATGATCCGGTCGCGCGGGATCACGTTCCGGGCGACCAGCAGGATCGCGAGCGCGAACGGCACCGGCAGCAGGAACGTCCAGCGCCAGCCCAGCTCGGTGAGCAGGCCGCCGAACACGAGGCCGAGCGAGAACCCGCTCGCGCCCGTGGCCGTGTAGTACGCCAGCGCCCGGTTGCGGTTCGGGCCCTCCTCGAACGTCGTGGTGATGATCGAGAGCCCGGCCGGCGCCGTGAACGCAGCGCTCATGCCCTTCAGCACGCGCGTGATGACGAGCAACGTGCCGTCGTCGACGAGGCCGCCGACGGCCGAGGCGACCGTGAACACGGACAACCCGATGATCAGCACCCGTTTGCGGCCGAGCAGGTCGGCGGCTCGGCCGCCGAGCAGCAGCAGGCCGCCGTAGCCGAGCACGTAGCCCGAGACGACCCACTGGAGTTGCGAGGTCGTGAGACCGAGCTCGTCGCGGATCGACGGCAGCGCCATGCCGACCATCGAGACGTCGAGCCCGTCGAGGAAGAGGACGCCGCAGAGCACTGCGAGCAGAGCCCAGGTCCGGGCCTCCCAGTGCGGAGCGGCAGAGGTTGGGGAGGAACTCATCGTCGGTACTATATATGCAGATGCAAATATTGCTCGTTCATAACATGTGAAGGCAAAATATGCAGACTCCGGATATAATCCGCGCGCGAATGGGGCTCTCGGACGACACCGAGCTCGTCGAGGCGTGGCGTGAGCTGCTCGAACGCCACGCCCGGACGGTGGCGTCACTCGAGCGGCGGCTTCAGCACGAGCACGGCCTCGGCGTGAGCGAGTACGAGGTGCTCGAGCGGCTGGCCGGCACGGATAAGGACGCGCGCCGCATGCAGGAGCTCGCGGAGGCAGTGCATCTCAGCCAGAGCGCGCTGTCGCGCGTGGTGGCGCGGCTCGAGGCGGACGGCCTCGTCACGCGCGGCATGTGCCCCGAGGACCGCCGCGGCATCATGGCTTGCCTGACCGAGAGCGGCCGCGAGCGCTACGAGGCGGCGCGGCCGACGCACCGCGAGGTGCTCGCCGAGACGCTGCCCATCAGAATCTGACGGCGCCCCGGCCCTGCCAGGAGGCGAGCTCGACGAGCGTCTCGGGGTGGATGACCTCTCCCCCGAGCACGCAGATGCGGCCGTCGCGCTCGAACGTCACGACGTCGCGCGGGCCGTCGCGGAACTGGTGGAACATGACCCCGTCTCGGCGCGCCGCCCGCCCAACGTGTCCGACCGCCCGCCATCGGCCATCCAGCCGAACTCGGCGGCGGCACGTACAGTGCCTTCGACGTCGTGGCGCGAGCCGGCCAGCGCGGAACAGGCGTGGCCCGTGCGCGGGAAGGCGGGCGGCCCCGGTCTCGTCGGGCTCAGATCGATCCGCCGTCCGCGGCGCCAGGCGAGCGACGCGTCCCCTGTCCAGCGCCACGGCCCCGGAACGTAGCGCTCGGCTAGCGTCCGCCCAATGGTTGACCGCACTCCCGTGAACCTAGGTCACATTCGCCTCACCATGGAGGGATGACGGTGGAGGACCGCGAGTTCGCCGCGGCCGGGCTGCTCGACGGGCTGGAGGGAAGCGAGCGCGAGTCGCGCCTGCGGCTGCTGCGGCGGCTCGACGCCGACGGCTGCACGCTGGAGGAGCTGCGCGCGGCCTCCGAGGCGGGCCGGCTGGCGCTGCTCCCCGTCGAGCGGCTGCTGGCGCGCCGGCGCCGCCACACGATGGCCGACGCGGCGTTCGCCGCCGGGCTCACCGACGCCTTCACCGAGCGCAACCACCGCTCGCTCGGCCTGCCGCTGCCCGACCCCGGCCAGCCGGTCTACGACGACGACCAGATCGAGAACCTGCGGACGCTCCGCGGGATGCTCGACTCCGGGATCGACGAGGAGGACATGCACCTGATGGGGCGCGTCCTCGGGCAGTCGTCGCACCGGACCGCCCAGGCGGTGACCGACATCCTGTCGCGCGCGCTGCTGCAGCCCGGGGACACGGAGGACGACCTCGCGCTACGGCTGGCCGACCTCGCGGCGGCGATGCTCCCGCTGCTCGACCGCCTCACCGGCGCGGTCCTGCGCCTGCACCTGCTCGACGTCGTGCAGCGCGAGGCCGTGCTGCGGGTGGAGCGCGACACCGGTCGGCTGGCCGGCGCGCACGACATGACCGTGGCGTTCGCGGACATGGCGGGGTTCACGGCGCTCAGCGAGCGGGTGGCGATCGAGTCGCTGGGCGAGCTGGTCGCGCGGTTCGAGGCGCTCGCGATCCGCGTCGCGGAGCCGCCCGTGCGGCTCGTGAAGGTGCTCGGCGACGGCGCGATGTTCGCCGCCGAGGACGCGGGCGCGCTGGTCGCCGCGCAGCTCGATCTCGTGGCCGCGGCGCAGGCGGAGGAGCTCCCGCCGGTGCACGCCGGGATCGCGCACGGGCCGGCGCTGCACAGCGCCGGCGACTGGTTCGGCCGGACCGTCAACCTGGCGGCGCGCCTGTGCGGCGCGGCGCCGCACCGGACCGTGCTCGCCACGCACGAGGTGCGGGCCGCATGCGGCGACGCGATCCGCTGGGAGGAGGCCGGCACCTACGAGCTGCGCGGGATCGCCGAGCCGGTCCGGGCGCTGCGAGCGGTCACCATTCCTGCTCCGTCGGCCGGATCATGGTGACGGAGCGGCGATGCCTCCCAGGATCAGGTCGAGCAGGGGCTGCGGCCTCATGTCCCGCATATCGCCGGCGGAGATCAGCAGCCGGTAGATCCACGGGCCAGTCAGCACGTCGATCGCGAGCTCGACGTCGAGGTCCGCGCGCAGCTCGCCGCGCCTGACCCCGCGCCGCAGCACCTCGGCCATCACCGCGCGGCGCGGGGCGACGAGGTTCTCGTAGAAGATCCGGTGCATCTCGGGGTCGCCGGCCGACTCGGCGAGCATCCGCGGCATGAACGTCGCCGCCCCCACGCGCGCGGCCGCGGCGAGCACCGAGCCCGCCACCGCGAGGATGTCGTCGCGCACGTTCCCGTTGTCCGGCAGGGGGATGTCCTGGTTGAGGTGGCGGACCACGGCCGTTACCAGCTCCTGCTTGGAGCCGTAGCGGCGGTAGAGCGTCGCCTTGCCGACGCCCGCCTTCTCGCGGACCTGCTCCATCGTCAGGCCGCGGTAGCCGGTGTCGAGCAGCAGCTCGAGCGTCGCGTGCAGGATCGCGCTGTCCGCGGCGGCGGAGCGGGGGCGGCCGGGGCGCCGCCGCTCCGTCGTCGTGTCGCTCATGCCGGCACCGGCTCGGGGCGGACGGCGAGCGTCGGTGCGGGCGCGCCCTCGCGCGCCGGCAGGAACAGCAGCGCCACCAGCGCGCCGGCGAGCGCGATCGCCGCGCCCACCAGCACGGCAGTGTGCATCCCGCCCACGAACGCCTCCTGGGCGGTCGCCGCGAGCCGGGCGCCTGCCTGCCCGCCGAGGCCCGAGGCCGTTGCGAGCGCGCCCGAGAGCGAGTCGCCGGCCGCGGCGCCGGCGCCGATCGCATCCATGTCGCCACGGTAGCCGCTGGTCATGATCGACCCCATGATCGCGACGCCGAGCGCGCCGCCGGTGATGCGCGTGGCGTCGTTGACCGCGGAGCCGACGCTCGCCTTGGCCAGCGGCAGGCTGCCCATCACCGCGTCGGTCGCGGGCGTCATGGCCATGCCGATCCCGAGGCCGAGCAGGACGAACGACGCGGCGACGATCCCGTAGCCCGAGCTGACCTCGAACTGCGCCATCAGGAGCAGCGCGGTGGCGACGAGCCCGAGGCCGGAGGCGACCACGACCTTCGCGCCGATCCGCTCGCTCAGCTTCGCCGACAGCGGGCCGCCGAGCGCGATGCCGACCGCCACCGGCAGGATCCGCACGCCGGCCTCGAGCGCCGAGAAGCCGAGCACCAGCTGGAGGTACTGGGTGAGGAAGAAGATCGCGCCGAACATCGCGAAGAAGGACAGCGTGATCGCGCCGCTTGCGGCGGAGAAGCGGGGGTTGCGGAAGAGCTTGACGTCGAGCATCGGATGCGGCGAGCGCCGCTCCCAGGCCACGAAGCCGAGCAGCAGCGTCACGGCGAGGCCGAACGCGGCGAGGATGGTCGGGCTCGTCCAGCCCGAGTTCGGCGCCTCGATGATCGCCCATACCAGCGCGACCAGGCCGGCCGTCGAGAGCCCGAAGCCGGGCAGGTCGAGCCGCGGGGCCGACGGGTCGAGCGACTCCGGCACGAGCCAGCGGCCGGCAACCAGCGCGCCGATCACGATCGGCACGTTGACGAGGAAGACCCAGCTCCAGTTCGCGTTCTCGACGAGCCAGCCGCCGGCCAGCGGCCCGATCGCGATGCCGAGGCCGGAGACGCCGGCCCAGATGCCGATCGCCTTGGCCCGCTCGTGGGCGGGGAACGTGGCGGTGAGGATGGAGAGCGTCGACGGCATGATGAACGCGCCGCCGATGCCCATCAGCGCGCGGCTGGCGATCAGCGCATTTGCCGACCCGGCAAGGGCCGACAGCGCCGAGCCGAGCCCGAAGATTAAGAGACCGAACGTCAGAGTCCGCTTGCGACCGAAGCGGTCGCCGAGCGCGCCGGCGGTCAGCAGCAGGCCGGCGAACACGAGCATGTAGGAGTCGACGATCCACTGGAGCTGCGAGCTGGAAGCACCGAGATCCAGCTCCAGCGTGGGCAGTGCGACGTTGAGGATCGTGTTGTCGAGCGAGATCACGAGCAACGACAGGCAGAGGACGGCGAGCGTCCACCAGCGGCGCGGATCGGGGGTGGCTTCGGGATTCATGCGGCTCCGTTCAGGTTTCGAAACGGATCGGTTCCGTTTCCTATTGGAGCGCAGAGTAGGGCATAGAGAAACGAAACGCAAGGGTTCCGTTTCGAAATTGTCAGGCGCACGAGCCGCTTGGTGAGCGGCTCTCCCGTTCAGAGGGTTGTTATCGCCGGCACCCGGACCGCGGGCGACCGGCCGTTCAGCTCCGTGCCTGTCGGTGGGCTCCCGCTCAAGCCCGAAGCCGCCGTCGCGAGGGGCTCGCCGCCGGCGACCGCGTGACCGTCACGTCGAGCTGCGCGACTGAGGAATGGCGGGGGCAGGATTCGAACCTGCGAAGGACGTGCCACGCGGTTTACAGCCGCGCCCCTTTGACCGCTCGGGAACCCCGCCCGAGAACGTCTGAGCTTAGCGTTTGATCGGCTGGACTTGCTCGAAATGGCCGGCCCGGCTCGACCTCGAATGCCGCGCATTTCGGGCCTCCGAGTCGTATCCCGGTCTCGCCGCCGATCTCACGCGAAGGGATGAACCAGCGCCGGCCGTCAGCCACGTGGATGAACACGAAGTCGGATCGATCCGACGTGAAGCGCTTCACGAGCCCGGTCCAACTCCGGTTCCTCCGCGAGTCGCGAGCACAATCTCCCACCGCCTGGCGCGGCAACAGCGCGAGGTCTTGACCTGCACGCGGACGAGCTGGCCGTCGAGGTCGGCGACGAGGTCGCAGTCCGGGCTGTGACCCAGCGGCACGAAGACGCGGGCGCCGATGCCGGTGAGCCACTCGATCGCCGACGCCTCGCCCATGTCCCCTGCTG
>JBKOYW010000019.1:0-5964 GCA_046744275.1 Actinomycetota bacterium | reverse complement strand
GCCGCGGGCCGCCGGCCCAGAGGACGCTCGCGGGCTGCGGCTCGGGCGTCGGATGCGACGCCGTCACCGGCGGCGCGGCGGCCGCGATCGCGGCTTGAAGCTGGGCGCGCGCCTTGGCGTCGAGCGGCGCGCCGCAGCGCGAGCAGAAGCGGGCGTCGCTGGCGTGCAGCTCACCGCACTCGGGGCACGTGCCGCCGATCCCGGCCTCGCGGAGCACGGTCTCGGCGTGCGGCTCGCCGAGCGTGGCCTCGAGCGCACCGACCTCCTCGTCGATCGCCGAGATCCGGCTCGCCTTCGCCTCGCTCAGCCGCCGGTGCGACTCCTGCGGCGTCCCGCGCGCGGTGCGATGCACCTCGTACGTGAAGCCCCCGAGGTCGCGCAGCAGCAGCTCGCGCACGTGGCGGAGATAGCGCAGGCGTCGGCGCAGCTTGCCGCGCCGCGCGCTGGCCGGCGGCGCCGAGGCGAGATCGCCGGGATCCACGCCCGCGGGCAGATCCCGCACGGGTGCGGGCTGCGCTGCGAATGCGGTCGGCTGGTCGGCGGGCGAGGGCTGGTCGGCGGGCGAGGGCTGGTCGGCGGGTGCCGACTTCGCCCACTCCGCCCCGGGAGAGGTCTGCTCCGCTGCGGGTTGCTCGCCAGTCGCAGGCAGGACCTCCGTCTGCTGCTCGTCGGCGGCGGGCACGGGGCGATCGCCGCCCGGCTCGGCGGGGGCGTCGGCAGGCGCGGCGGCCGGCTCGGAGGACCCGGCCGTGGCGGACCGGTTCTCGTCGGCGGTCGCGGGGCGTCTGCGTGTCAGGCGTCGCAGCAGGCCGCTCATACGTCGCAGGGGCGGACGATCGGCGAACGCCCCGAACAGTCGAGTATACGGTCGCGATCCGAGGCCACGCCTCTAGGAACCCACCGCACGGTCAGGCGGTGCGCTGCGCGGCGACGTCGCGCCACGCCTCGACCACGCGGGCGGCCATTCGATCGGCCGAGAAGATCGCCGCGCGGCCACGGCCGTCGATGCGCGGATCCTCCGCCTCGAGCACCGGCCGCAACGCCGCTCTCCACGCCTCGCGATCCCACGGCGCGCAGTACGCGCCGGCGATGCCCTCCAGGGCGACGGGATGGATCCCAACCGGCGTCCCGAACGGCGGCACGCCGCATGCGAGCGCCTCGAGCACCGACAGCCCGAACCCCTCCGCCTGCGAGGGCACGAGCACCGCGTTGGCTGCGTTGATCCAGAACGGGACGTCGTCGGGCGGGACGTTGCCCATCGTCAGCAGCGTGGTCCCGGCCGCCGCTTCCTGGGCGCGATCGAAGCGCTTGAGGGGTCGCGAGGGATCGTGCGGGAAGAGCAGATAGCGGCCGTCGGGATCGAGCCCCAGCCGCTCCCGCGCCTCGCGCCGGGGGATCGACCGGAAGCGGCCGAGATCGATCCCCACCGGCAGGACCGCGACCCGGCGCGTCGTCCCCGCGCCGCGCAGCAGCCCGCTGAACTCGCGCGAGACGGCGGCGGGGAGCGTCGTGAACGGGAGGATCGCGCGCGTGAGACGGTTCGAGCGCGGGTGGAAGAGGTCGTTGCCGTGCAGCGTCACCACGACCGGGCCGAGCCGCGAGGCCACCGCCGGCCACGCCGTGAGGCCGAAGTGGGCGTGGACGACGTCGAACCGCCGCCCGCGGTAGCGGCGGCGCAGCTCCCGCGCCGCGGCCGGATAGCCGCCCAGGCCGGGCGGGAACGAGAACAGCTCGATCTCGACATCGTCGCGCCGGCGAAGCGCCTCGACCTGATCGCGCACGAACGAGCCGAGCGCCGGACGCTCTGGCGTCGGGTACATGTTCGAGACCACGAGCGCGCGCATCGCGCGCCGAGGGTACGCGCCGGCGACGATGTGACGCCCGCGTTGGGCGACGATGTCGTGCCCGCCGACGGAGATGTCACGCCCGCGTTGGGCGACGATGTCGTCCGCGCCGACGGAGATGTCACGCCCGCGTTGCAGAGTTGTGACGATCGCGTCTAGATCCGTCACCGGCGCCCGTGGAGACTGGTCGAGCTCCGTTCGACGGCGGGGCGCCGGGCCTCGGGGCAGCCGGGGCGGGATCGACCGGGGGTGGAGATGCGGTACGAGCTGTTGGGCGGAGCGCACGCGCGGCTGGCGCAGGTCCTGGCCGGCCAGCGGGGGCAGGGGACGGTCGAATACGTCGGGCTTGTACTGCTCGTCGCGGTCCTGATCGCGGGCGTCGTGAAGGCGAGCGGCGGGTTCTCGGACACCGGGATCGCCGACGCGGTGGTCAAGAAGCTCAAGGGGGCGATCGAGGGCGTCGGCGAGGGGTGAGCGGCGATCCCGGCAGGTGGCTGGCCGAAGGCGGTGCGGTCGTCGGCGGGGGCGCGGCTCTCGGCGCGACGGTCGGCTTCATCGCGGGATCCGTCGTACACGACTTCCGGAGAGAGACCGATCCCGACCACTCGGCACGCCGCGGAGGCCTCTTCGGCGGGGTGTTCGGCCTGGTCGTCCTCCTGTCCGGCGGCTTAGACTCCACGCCATGACGCTGCGGACGCGCAAGTACGTGGTCCTGGCGATCACGGTGCTCGTCGGCGTGGTCTACGGACAGCTTGCCGGCAGTTGGAACGACACCGGGTACTACGGCGGCGCGGCCGGCCTGCTGGTCCTGATCTGCGTGATCGGCCTGCCCTGGCTCGAGCTCGCGCCCGACGGCGCGTGGCGGCGCCGCCCGCAGGCCTGACCGGCGTTCGCTCGGCGGCGCCTGCCAGACTGGCGGGCGTGACGGGGTCCCCACAGTCGCAGGCGCCCGAGGAGGTGCGCAGGCGCCCCGTCGGGGTGTTCGACTCCGGCGTCGGCGGCCTGACCGTCCTGCACGAGCTGCTCGTGCAGCTCCCGGCCGAGGACTTCGTCTATCTCGCGGACTCGGCGCGGTTCCCGTACGGCGCTCGCACAGGTCCGGAGCTCGAGGCGTTCGCTCTCGAGGTCGCCGAGGAGCTGCTCGCGCGGCGCGTGAAGCTGCTCGTGGTCGCCTGCAACTCCGCCACCGCGGCCGCGCTGCCGGCCATCCGCGAGCGGCTGATGCAGACCACGCTCGGCGTCGAGGTGCTCGGCGTCGTCCAGCCGGGCGCGGTGCAGGCGGTCGCCGCGACGCGCAACGGCCGCGTCGGGCTGCTCGCCACGCCCGCGACCGTCGTCAGCGACGCCTACGCACGAGCGATCAGCGGCGCGGACCCGTTCGTCAAGCTGACCTCCGTCGCCTGCCCCGACCTCGCCGCCATCATCGAGGCCGGCTTCCCGTTCGACCAGCAGGTGGTCGACACCGTGCGCTCCTACTGCGAGCCGCTGCGAGCCGCCGGGGTCGACACCGTCGTGCTGGGCTGCACCCACTACCCGCTGGTCCGCCCGATGCTCCAGCGCATGCTCGGCCGCGGCGTGCGGATCATCGTCTCCGGCGACCCGCTCGCCCACCAGGTGGAGCACGTCCTCGGCGCCCGCGGTCTCGCGAACCCGCGCGGCGAGGAGGCGGGGCGCGTCGTCGAGGGGCGCTACTCGTTCCTCTGCACGGGCGACACCGAGGCGTTCCGCACGCTCGGCACGCGCTTCCTGCAGCTGCCGCTGGCGGACGTCGAGCCGGTCGCGCTCGGCACGCACGAGCTGGTGGCACCGTGAGCCCTGAGCGCAGCTACGGCCGGGCGCCCGACGCGCTGCGACCGACCACGATCGAGCCCGGCTTCGTCCGCACCGCGACCGGCTCGGCGCTGATCTCGTGCGGCGAGACGCGCGTGATCTGCACCGCGTCCGCGCAGGAGTCGGTGCCGCGCTGGCTCCATGGCAAGGGCCGCGGCTGGGTCACGGCCGAGTACGGCATGCTCCCCGCGTCGACCGGGGAGCGCAAACAGCGCGACATCGCCAAGGGGCGCCTGGACGGCCGCACGGTCGAGATCCAGCGCCTGATCGGCCGCTCGCTGCGCGGGGTCGTCGACTTCGAGGCGCTCGGCGAGCGCACGATCTACGTCGACTGCGACGTCCTGCAGGCCGACGGCGGCACCCGCTGCGCGTCGATCACCGGTGGCTACGTCGCGCTCGAGCTCGCCGTCCGCAAGCTGATCGAGGACGGCCTGCTGGAGCGCTCCCCGTTGACGGGCAGCGTCGCCGCGGTCTCGTGCGGCGTGGTCGACGGCGTCCCGCTGCTCGACCTCGACTACCCCGAGGACTCGTCGGCCGAGGTCGACGCCAACGTCGTCATGACCGGCGAGGGCGGGCTCGTGGAGGTCCAGGCGACCGCCGAGCGCACGCCGCTCTCGCGCGCCCACCTCGACGACCTGCTCGCGCTCGCCCATCAGGGGATCGACGCGCTGCGCGACATCCAGGCGGCCGCCGTCCGGTAGTCCCGTGCGGCTGCTCGTCGCGACCCGCAACCCCCACAAGCTCCGCGAGCTCGGCCGGCTGCTGCCCGGGGTCGAGCTCGACCCGCTGCCGGACGGCGTCCCAGCTCCGCCGGAGGACGGCGACACCTACGAGGCCAACGCGCTGATCAAGGCCCGCGCGGCGGCCGCAGCCACCGGCCGCGCGGCGATCGCCGACGACTCGGGCATCGAGGCCGACGCGCTCGACGGCGCGCCCGGCGTCCGCACGGCGCGCTTCGCCGGCGAGCGGGCGACCGACGCCGAGAACCTCGGCAAGCTCGCCGCCGAGGCCCCGGCCGGGAGCGGCCTGCGGTACGTCTGCGTGATCGCGCACGTCGACCCCGACGGCTCCGAGCGCACCTTCGAGGCGACCACGACCGGCACCGTCGCCGCCGAGCCGCGCGGCGACGGCGGCTTCGGCTACGACCCGCTGTTCGTGCCGGACGACGGTCCCGGCGACGGGCGGACGATGGCGGAGCTGTCGGACGCCGAGAAGGACGCGATCTCGCATCGCGGCCGCGCCGCGCGGGCGCTCCAGGAGTGGCTGCACCGATGATGCGCGGCCCGCGCACACGCGCCGCGGCGATCTCGATCGCCTCCAACGCGGCCCTCATCGTGCTCAAGCTCGTGGCCGGCGTGATCACCGGCTCGGTGGCGATCATCACCGAGGCGATCCACTCGGCCGTCGACCTCGTGGCCTCCTTCATCGCCTTCTTCTCCGTCCGCCAGGCGGAGGAGCCGGCCGACGCCTCCCACCGCTACGGGCACGAGAAGTTCGAGAACATGGCGGCCGCCGCCGAGGGCGTCCTGATCCTGATCGGCTCCGGCGTCATCGTCTACGCGGCGATCCGCAGCCTGGTCCGCGGCCCGGAGCTGCACGCACTCGGCTTCGGCATCGCTGTCCTCGCGTTCTCCACGGTCGTCAACCTCGCCGTCTCGGCGTGGCTCTTCCGCCGCGCACGCGAGACCCAGTCCGCCGCGTTGGAGGGGGACGCCGCGCACCTGCGGACGGACGCCTTCACGTCGGGCGGCGTGCTGATCGGCCTCGCGCTCGTGCAGCTGACCGGGGCCGAGTGGCTCGATCCGGCGGTCGCGCTCGTGATCGCGGGGGCGATCATCGTGACCGGGCTGCGGATCGTCGTGCGCTCCTGGGGCGTGCTCGTCGACGAGGCGCTGCCGGATTCGGAGCTCGCCGCCATTCGCGAGGCGATCGAGGCGTTCGCCGGCCGAGGCGTCGTCGGCTACCACCAGCTCCGCACGCGTCGCGCAGGCGCGCGCCGATATGTCGACCTGCACCTCCAGTTCGCGCCCGGCACCTCGCTCGAGGACGCCCACGGAACCGCCCATGCGCTGCAGGACGAGATCGCCAGGCGACTGCCGGGCGGCGCCGACGTGCTGATCCATCTCGAGCCGGCCGACAAGGTGCGGCCGGGCGCGGAGCTAGTGGCCGAGCCGTCGGACCAGCGAACTTCGGCTGGGTAGGGAAGCGAGGGATCCGGCCGCGCGGCTGGAACGCCTGGCGCTTTGACGTCGCTATGCGACACAAAGGCGCCAAGCGCTGCCGTCTGGCG
>JBKOYW010000006.1:0-13461 GCA_046744275.1 Actinomycetota bacterium | reverse complement strand
CGACAGCGCGGGCTCGCCGCTGCGCGCGTTCGCCGGGCCGTTCGACGTCCTGCGCGTGACCGGCGTCAAGCGCGCCGGCGGCGTCGTGGCCCGCTCGATGTACACGTTCCGGCCCGGTTCGATCGTGGGCGCCTGGAGCGTGCACGCGAGCACCTCGCGGCGCCGGAGCGCCGAGGCGCTGTTCCCGAGCACCGGGGGCGAGCAGGCCGCCGTGTGGGCGCTGCTGCGCGACGGGCAGGCGCTGCCGCTCGCCGAGCGCCGGCCCGTGCAGGGCGTCGCCGCCTTCTGGATCCAGAGCGAGCACTCCGGCTACGTGGTCGCGCCGCAGGACCGTGTCAAGGGCGCAACCGCCTCGACCGTCCTGCCGACGAAGCAGCCGTCGGCCCCGGATCCAGGTCCCACCCTCTCGATACGGCTGACCGGCCGGCTGCGAGAGCGTCCGGTCCGGTTCTCGGCCCGCATCGTCCCGGCACGGGATCTCGAGACGGCGCGAGCGGCCGTGCGGTAGCGCCAGCGAACTGCGGCATTGAGGGAGGCGGGTTCGGCCGGCTCTGCGGGTCGAATGTCGACTTTTCGCCGGTAAGGGTCGAAAAGTCGACACTCGGCAGGGCGCGCGGTCGATCCCCCGCTCCCCTACCCAGCGCAGTTGACGTTCACTAGTGCGGCAGCGACGCCCAGACGCGTGCGACAGCGTCGTCGAGCGACTCCGAGCCGGCGCCGACGACCACGTCGGGCGCCACCGGCGGCTCGTACGGGTCGTCGACCCCGGTGAGGTGCGACAGCTCCCCAGCCCGGGCCCGCGCGTACAGGCCCTTCGGGTCGCGCCGCTCGCACTCTTCCAGCGTCGTCGCGACGTGAACCTCGAGGAACGGCAGCTCGAGCCGCTCGTGCACGGCCCGTGCGGCGTCGCGGTCGGCTCGGTAGGGGGAGACGAGCGCCACGAGGACCAGCACGCCGGCGTCGGCCAGCAGTGCCGCGACCTCCGCCGTGCGCCGCACGTTCTCGGTGCGATCCTCGGCGCTAAAGCCGAGGTCGCCGTTCAAGCCGTGGCGCAGGTTGTCGCCGTCGAGCACGTAGGCGCTCCGGCCCTCTCCCAGCGCGCGCGCCTCGATCCCGGCCGCCACCGTCGACTTGCCGGACGCCGGAAGCCCGGTCATCCAGACCGTGACGCCCGGGTGGCCGAGCGCGGCCCAGCGCTGCGCGCGTTCGAGCTCGCCGCGCTGCCAGACCACGTTCGAGGACCGAGGCGGCTCAGCGGACATCGGCGATCATCCCCGCCCCCACCGTGTCGTTGGTCGCCTCGTCGATGAGGATGAACGCGCCGGTCGTGCGATTCTCCGAGTACGGGTCGAACACGAGCTCCGACGCGCAGCGCAGGCACACCCGTGCGATGTCGTTCAGGCCGAGCGAGTCGGCGCCCGGCCGCGCGGTGAGCGTGGCCACGTCGAGCGTCTCGCGCACGATCTCCAGCCGCACGCGCTCGGTCCGCGTCGTGTGCTTGAGCAGGTAGCGCCCGCCGACCCGAGCGGGCGACTCGCCCATCCAGCAGACGGTCGCCTCGACGTCGCGCGAGGCGGCAGGGCGCGACTCGGCCGCGCAGATCAGCGAGCCGCGACCGACGTCCAGCTCGTCCTCGAGAGCGATCGCGACGGAGAACGGCGCGGCCGCGCCCTCGAGCGGCCCGGCGGGGCCCTCGACGGCCGCGACCCGCGTCGTCAGCCCCGTCGGCAGGACCACGACCTCGTCTCCCGGCCGGACGGAACCAGCCGCCAGCTGGCCAGCGTACGCGCGCTGCTCGCCGGA
This sequence comes from Actinomycetota bacterium, assembly GCA_046744275.1. Classification (GTDB taxonomy): domain Bacteria; phylum Actinomycetota; class Thermoleophilia; order Solirubrobacterales; family Solirubrobacteraceae; genus DASSUW01. The sequence goes on along the minus strand of JBKOYW010000006.1, from coordinate 11,658 downwards.
GCGGATCACGTACTGGACGGGCAACCGGAGCGGCCCGTCGGCGAGCCCCGCGGCGACCGGGGCCGTCTCGAGGAACTGCAGCAGCGTCGGGCCGCGGTACCAGTCCATCGCGTCCGACCGCTCGACCACGTTGTCGCCCTTCAGCGCCGAGATCGGGATGCAGGTGATCTCCTCGACGTCTAGCCGCCCCGCCCAGGCCCGGAACTCGGCGCAGATCCGGCGGAAGCCGTCCTGGTCGTAGTCGACGAGGTCCATCTTGTTGACCGCCAGCATGATCCGCGGGATCCGCAGCAGGCCGGCGATCGCCGCGTGACGGCGGCTCTGCGTCAGCAGGCCCTCGCGCGCGTCTACCAGCACCACCGCAACGTCGGCCGTCGAAGCGCCCGTGACCATGTTGCGCGTGTACTGCGCGTGGCCGGGCGTGTCGGCGATGATGAAGCGCCGCCGCGGGGTCGAGAAGTGCCGGTACGCGACGTCGATCGTGATCCCCTGCTCGCGCTCGGCGCGCAGGCCGTCGGTGAGCCGCGCGAGGTCGAGCTCGGCCTCGGCCACCTGGTCGGCCATCAGAGCCTTGGAGTCGTAGAGCAGCCGCCCGATCAGGGTCGACTTGCCGTCGTCCACCGAGCCGGCGGTCGCGAACCGCAGCAGCTGCGGCGCGGGGGCCAGCGCAGGCGACCGCACGGCATGAGCCGTCTCCGTGGCCATTAGTGGTTCCTCCCGTACGTCAGGGCGTCGGGACGTGTGGGAGGGACCACTAGAAGTAGCCCTCCCGCTTGCGATCCTCCATCGCGGCTTCAGAGGTGCGGTCGTCCGCGCGCGTCTCGCCGCGCTCGGTGATCCGGGTCGCCGCGATCTCCGCGATCACGTCGTCCAACGTCGACGCCTCCGACCGCACCGCCCCCGTGCACGTCATGTCACCGACCGTCCGATACCGCACCGACGCCACGAACGCCTCCTCGCCGTCGCGCATCGGCAGGAACTCGGAGGCCGCGTAGAGCATGCCGTCGCGCTCGAACACCTCGCGCTCGTGCGCGAAGTAGATCGACGGGATCTCGAGCTCCTCGGTGCGGATGTACTCCCAGACGTCGAGCTCGGTCCAGTTCGAGATGGGGAACACGCGCACGTGCTCGCCGCGCCGCACCCGGCCGTTGTAGAGGCTCCACAGCTCCGGCCGCTGCCGCCGCGGGTCCCACTGCCCGAAGTCGTCGCGGAACGAGAAGATGCGCTCCTTGGCGCGGGCCCGCTCCTCGTCGCGCCGCGCGCCGCCGAATGCGGCGTCGAAGCCGTGCTCCTCGATCGCGTCCAGCAGCGTCGTGGTCTGCAGCCGGTTGCGGGACGGTTCGTCGCGCACCCGGCCGCGATCGATCGAGTCCTGGACCGAGGCGACCAGCACATCCGGCACGCGCCGGTCCCGGAACTCGATCGCCGCGGGGAAGTTGTGGCCGGTGTCGACATGCATCACGGGGAACGGCACATCGCCGGGCCGGAACGCCTTCTCGGCAAGCCGCAGCAGCACGATCGAGTCCTTGCCGCCGCTGAACAGCAGCACGGGCTTCTCCAACTCCGCCGCCACCTCGCGGATGACATGGATCGCCTCCGCCTCGAGAACGTCGAGGTGGGTCGCGGTCGCCGCCGTCATGACGGCACCCCCACCGGCGCGCGGCGGCGCAGGAGGACGAAGACCACGACGGCGAGCACGACCGGAACGCCGGCGAGCACGAACGCGGGCAGCTCGAGCCCGGCCTTGCTCAGCAGCCCGAGGCCCGAGGCCAGCAGCACGACTCCGAGCGCGCCGCGCAGCAGGTCCTGCGGCATGCGCGTCGCGATGTGGGCGCCGACCCACACCCCCGGTATCGAGCCGAGCAGCAGCGTGCCCGCTAGTGCGTAATCGACGTTCCCCGAGACCACGTGGGCGAGCGCCGCGACCCACAGCAGCACGGCGGCGTGCGCGACGTCGGTGCCGACCACGCGGTGCGGGCTCAACCGGAAACCGAGGATCAGGCCGATGGCGATCAGGGTGCCCGACCCGGCGGACGTGATGCCGAGCACGAACCCGATCGAGGCGCCCAGCGCGACCGCCGCGACCTTGTGCCGCGTCTGCATCCGGAACGCGCCGCGCTCGCGCGCCGCCATGTCGGCCAGCGCGAGCGCCCGCAGCAGGACGAGCGCGCCGGTGAGCAGCAGCGTGCCGCCGATGGCGAGCAGCATGAACGTGTCGAAGTCCTCGCCCCAGGCGTCGCGCAGCCGGTCCAGCAGCCAGACGCCGGCCAGCGCCGCCGGGCAGGACCCGACCGCGAGCCAGAACGCCATCCGCGGGAACACGGTGCCCTTCGTGAAGTGGCGATAGCCGCCGACCGTCTTCGTGATCGCCGCGTACGCGAGGTCGGTGCCGACCGCCACCACCGGCTTCACGCCGATCACGAGGATCAGCAGCGGGGTCATGAGCGATCCGCCGCCCATGCCGGTGATGCCGACGAGGACGCCCACGCCGAGGCCGAAGAGGATGGTGGCCGGATCCATCAGGATGTCGGCAGGTGCAGGCCGCACTCGATCTTGTCGGTGCCGGCCCACCGGCCCTCGCGACCGCCACCCGGCGAAGTGCAGTGGGTGCAGCCGATCGAGGCGTACCCCCGGTCGTGCAGCGGGTGGTAGGGCACGTCGTGCTCGGCGATGTAGCGCCAGACGTCCTTCTCGCTCCAGTCCGCCAGCGGGGCGCACTTCAGCTTGCCGGGATGGCCGGTGTCCGCGGCGAGCTTGGGCGTGCCCGCACGGTTGGGCGACTGGTCGCGGCGCAGCCCGGTGATCCAGGCGTCGACCTCGCTCAGCGCCCGCTCGAGCGGCTCCACCTTGCGCATCCCGCAGCAGGCGTCAGGGTCGCGCTGCCACAGGCCGTCGATCCACTCGCCGCGGTAGACGTCGATCTCGACGCCGTAGCGGGCCTCGATCCGCCTCCACGTCTCGTACGTCTCCGGGAACAGGACGCCGGTGTCGAGCGTGAAGACGCGCGCCTGCGGCTCGATCGCGAGCAGCAGGTCGAGGATCACCGACGCCTCCTTCTGGAACGAGCAGGCGACGTACAGGCGCGGGTGGTACTCGTCCACGACGTGGGCGAGCACCTCCTGCGCGCTCAGCGACTCGAGGTCCGTGGGAGCGGCACGCATCAGCGAGCCGCACAGGTTAGTAGGCACCCCCGCGGGAATCCTTTCCCGCGGTCTGATGGGGACGGCGGCGCCCGGCCGCCGTAACCGGGCTTCGCCCTATTCGGTTGTCACCGCTCGCAGCACATCCACACGGGACGCACGGCGGGCGGGCGGGATCGCCGCGAGCATGCCCGCGATCCCCGCGAGGACCGCCACGACGATCAAGGTGGCGATCGGGACCTCGAAGACGAAGCCCTCGTCGGCCAGCGGCCGCGACAGCAGCGCCGCGAACGCGACGCCGAGCACGGTGCCCAGCACTGCGCCGATCGCGGCCGTGATCACCGACTCGCCACGCACCATCCGGCGGACCTGGCGGCGCGACATGCCGACGGCGCGCAGCATCCCGAGCTCGCGCGTGCGCTCGTGCACGGACAGCGCGAGCGTGTTGACGATCCCGAGCAGCGCCACGATCACCGACAGCGAGAGCAGCGCGTAGACGAGGCCGACGAGCACGCCGACCTGCTCGTTCTGCTCCTCCTTGAAGTCGTCGATCGTCTGCGGCTTCGCGGTCGGGAACTCGGCCAGTGCGGACTCTGCGGAGCGCTTGATCGCCTCGGGGTCGGCGTCGGGCCCGCCGGCGACCATCGCGAACGCGACGTCCTTGGCGTCCCACGCGGTCTCGAGCGAGGCGTTGGAGACGATCACGCCGCCGACCAGGCCGGCGGCCGAGTCGTAGATGCCGCTGATCTCGTAGGAGACCTCGTTTCCGCGCGGCGTGGTGAAGCGCACGGTGTCGCCGACCACGAGGTCGTGCGACTCGGCGAACTCGTTGCTGATCGCCGCGCGGTCGTTGCCGAGCTCGGTGAGCAGCGCGTCCGAGCCCTCGTCCCACTTGAGCGTCAGGACGTCGCGGACGGTGTCCGTGTCGACGCCGGTCAGCGAGCTGTTGCCGCTCTCCCCCACGATCCGGCCCGTCTGGAACCGGATCGCGGACACGGCCTCGACCCCGTCGACCGTCGCCAGCCGCTCGGTGACGCCGGTCGTGAGCGGGGAGAAGCCGTCCTCGTGGGTCACGATCCCGGCCGCTCGCACCTGGTCGTCGATGCCCTGGTCGATCGTCGCGCGCAGGCCTGCGGCGAAGATCGCGACCAGCACGACGAGCGCGACACCGATCATCAGCGCCGAGGCGGTGACCGCCGTGCGCTGCGGCTGGCGCGTCGCGTTCTCGCGCGCGAGGCGGCTCGTCAGCCCGCCGTCGCCGCCGTCGAGCGGCCTGCCGAGCCGCGCGAAGACCCAGCGCACGACGCTGCCGAAGAGCACCTGGAAGCGGGCGAGCGACGTGCCGATCGCCGCACTGAGCGGGCGCACGAGCGTCGGCGCCAGCAGCGCGAGGCCGAAGATCATCAGCAGCGTCCCGAAGCCGAGGACGGACGCGGTGGCGCTGGCCGTCCCTGGGTCGCCGAGCAGGCCGTAGAGGAGCATGGCCACGCCGGCGGCCTCGACGAGCAGCGCGACGACGACGCGGCGGCGGCGCAGGTGGCCGGGCCCGGGCGTGTCGGCCTCGCGCATCGCCTCGACGGGCTGCACGCGCGTGGCGCGGCGAGCCGGGACGAAGCCCGAGACGACGGTGGCGATCAGACCCACCAGCAGCGCGACGATCACCGTGCGCGGCTGCAGCTCGGTGCTCGTGCTGCCGAGCTCGAGGCCGAAGGCGGAGAGCAGGGCACGCAGCCCAGGTGCCAGCAGCAGGCCGGCGATGATGCCGAGCACCGACGCCGCGAGTCCGATCACGACCGTTTCGGCGATCACCGACCGCAGGATCTGCCGGCGCGACGCGCCGAGCGTTCGCAGGAGCGCGAACTCGCGCGAACGCTGCGCGACGGTCACCGAGAACGTGTTGAAGATCAGGAACCCGCCGACGAGCACGGCGACGCCGGCGAACACGAGGAGCGCGATGCGGATGAAGCCGAGCGCGTCCGAGAGGTCCTGGGCCGACTTCTCGGCCTGCTCCTCGCCGGTGCGCACGGCGTAGCCGCCGCCGAGCTCAGCGGCGATCGCCTTCTTGAGGTCCTCCGGCGACGTGCCGCTGGAGGCGGCGACCGAGATGTCGTTGTAGCCGTCCTCGCGCAGCACTCGTTGCGCCTCCGGCAGCGTCATCACGACCATCCTCGACCCGGCGAGGTTGTCGGAGTCGCCGAGCCGGGCGACGCCCGACACCGTGTACTCCTTCTGCGGCTCGCGGGCGGCGATAGTGACGGTGTCGCCCTCACCCCAGTCGAACTCGTCAGCGGTCGCCTTGTCGATCACGACCTCGTCGTCGGAGTCGGGCGGTCCGCCCTCCGTGTACGTCAACGGATCGAAGCGCTCGGGACCCTGAGAGAGCAGCAACGTCGGTGGGCCGCCTGAGATGATCGGCTCGCCCTCGCGGTCGAGCAGCGTCGCGTCCGCCGACACGAAGCCGGCGGCCTCCTCGACGCCGTCGACGCCCTGCACGCGCTCCAGCGTGGAGGCCTCCATCGGCGGCGGCGCGACGAAGTCCTCCTCCACCGCCACGTGTGACTGCACCGATACGTCGGTGCCCTTGCTCGCGCGCTCGAAGAGATCCTTGAACGACGCGTCGATGGTGTCCGTGAAGACGAACGTTCCTGCCACGAAGGCGACGCCGATGACGACGGCGAAGCCGGTCAGCGAGGTCCGCAGCTTCCGGGCCAGGAGGCCCTTCAGCGCGACCTTGAGCAAGCTAGGCCACCGCCTTCATCAGGTCGAGCACGCCCTCCGTGGTCTCCCCGGCGCCGTCGTGCACGATCCGGCCGTCGCTCAGCACCACGATGCGGTCAGCCACCGAGGCCGCGTGCGCGTCGTGCGTGACCATGACGACGGTCTGGCCGAACTCGTCGGCGGCCTGGCGCAGGAGCGCCAGCACCTCGTCGGACGAGTGCGAGTCCAGGTTGCCGGTCGGCTCGTCGGCGAACACCACCGCCGGGCGGTGGATCAGCGCGCGTGCCACGGCAACGCGCTGCTGCTGGCCGCCGGACAGCTCCGACGGCCGGTGGTCGAGCCGGTCGCCGAGGCCCACGGCGGCGATCAGCTGCGTCAGCCAGTCACGGTCGGGCTTGCGGCCCGCGAGCGTGAGCGGCAGCATGATGTTCTCCTCGGCGGTGAGGACCGGCACGAGGTTGAAGGCCTGAAAGACGAAGCCGAGACGGTCGCGGCGCAGGCGCGTGAGCCCCTTGTCGTCGAGGTTCGCGAGCTCCGATCCGTCGACCACGACCGAGCCGGCCGTCGGCCGGTCGAGGCCCGCCAGCAGATGCATCAGCGTGGACTTGCCCGAGCCGGAGGGACCCATGATGGCGGCGAACTGGCCGCTCGGGAACGCGGTGGTGATGCCGCGGAGTGCGTGGACGGCCGTCTCCCCTTCGCCGTAGACGCGGCGCAGCTCGGAGGTGCTGACGATGTTCATGGGCACAGCATCGTCCTCGCCGCCGACGCCAATCGTGGAGTTGCCTTGTGAACCAAGGGTGCGGCTAGCCGTACCTAGGTATCCACGCTTACTCGCCGGCCCGCAGATACGCGAGAACGGCGAGCACGCGGCGGTGATCCTCGACCGTCGGCGTGAGGTCGAGCTTCGAGAAGATCGAGGTCACGTGCTTCTCGACGGCGCGCTCGGTCACGACCAGCGCCTCGGCGATCGCGGCGTTCGAGCGGCCCTCGGCCATCAGGCCCAGCACCTCGCGCTCGCGGGCGGTGAGCGCCTCGAGCGGATCCTCGCGGCGGCGGCGACCGAGCAGGAGCGCGACGACCTCGGGATCGAGCGCCGAGCCGCCGCCGGCCACGCGGCGCACGGCGTCGGTGAACGTGTCCACGTCCGCGACCCGGTCCTTGAGCAGGTAGCCGGTGCGCTCGGTCGACTCGGAGAGCAGCTCGAGCGCGTACGCCTCCTCCACGTACTGCGACAGCACGAGCACCGCCGTGTCGGGGTGCTCGGCGCGGATCCGGTGGGCCGCGCGCAGCCCCTCGTCGGTGTGCGTCGGAGGCATGCGGACGTCGACCACCGCGACATCGGGGTGGTGCGCGCCGACCTTGCGCAGCAGGTCCTCGGCGTCGCCCGCCTGGCCCGCGACCTCGAAGCCCGATTCCTCGAGCAGCCGCGAGAGACCCTCGCGCAGCAGCACGGAGTCATCGGCGATAACGACGCGGAGGGAATCGTTCATACGGGGATCTCTGCGCGCAGCCTAGTGCCAGACCCGGCGGGAGAGTCGAGCAACATGCGGCCGTCCAGCGCCGAAACCCTATCGGCAAGTCCGCGAAGGCCGGATCCGCGGTCCGGATCGGCGCCTCCGATGCCGTCGTCGGCAACCTCCACCACGGCGTGTCCGTTGCGGCGCGTGACGCTCACGGTGGCCTGGCTGGCGTGGGCGTACTTGACCACGTTGGTGAGCGCCTCGGCGACCACGAAGTAGGCGGCCGCCTCGATCGGCTCCGGCAGCCGGTCGCCCGGCAGCTCCTCTAGTTCGACGCTGATCGGCGCGCGCCCGGCGAGCGCCTCGAGCGCCGCGCCGAGTCCGCGATCGGACAGGACCGCCGGATGGATGCCGCGCGCCAGCTCGCGCAGCTCGCCGAGCGCGAGCGTGAGCTCCTGCTGGGCAGCGGACAGCAGCTCGTCGGCCTTCTCGGGATCCTTGGCCACCTTCGCCTGCGCCAGTCGCAGCGTGAGCGAGAGCGCCACGAGGCGCTGCTGGGCGCCGTCGTGCAGGTTGCGCTCGAGGCGGCGGCGCTCGGCGGTTCCGGCCTCCACGATCCGCGCGCGCGAGGCGCGCAGCTCCTCGACGCGGGCGCGCAACTTGGCCTGGAGGCGCTCGTTCTCCATCGCCAGGCCGGCGGCCGCGGCCACCGAGCCGAGCAGCTCGGGGTCCTCGGAGAGCGTGGCGTCGTGCAGGATCGCGCCCACGCGCCGGCCCTCGAGCTCGACGGGGGTGACGCCGCGCGCCGGATCGCCGTCGGCGAGCAGCTCGACGGTGTGGCCGTCGGAGTCGACCCAGCGGCCCTTGTCGTCGAGCCAGAACACGAGCTGGAGCGAGCGATCGCCGAGCGCGTCCGCCAGCCGGGAGCGCAGCGTGCCGGTGCCCGGCGCCTCGCCGAGTCGCAGCAGCAGCTCGGAGACGGCCCCGGCGCGCGCCACCCGGCTGCGCACGAGCCCGATCAGGAACACCCACGGCACCGAGGCGAAGACGATCAGCCCGAGCGAGCCGAGCACGTCCGTCAGGCGCGAGATACCCGCGGCGTCGCTGCCTAGTGCGGTGGCCAGCAGGACGAGCATCGCCACGCCGGACCACAGCACGGGCGCCATCGCACGCCGCTGCGGGGCCGTCGCCTGCCGCCAGTGGCGGAGCAGGATCGCCAGCACGACGGCCACGATCGCGACGCCGATCACCGAGGTCAGCGCGTTGAAGACGTCCCGGAGCGTGTCGTTGCGCTCGATCAGGAGCGCCGAATCGGGGCAGTCCGGGCAGCTCTCGAGCATGCGCTCGTTGAAGCCGAACAGCAGCTGCGGCATCGGGCCGATGACGACGAGGCCGTAGCCGGCCGCAAGCAGCCAGGCGTGCCATCGCTCCTGGAGCCGCCCGTCGGGATGGGCGAGCAGCATGTGCGCGAAGACGACGAAGTAGAGGTTGGCGAGCAGGACGCCGGCCGTGAACACGACGGAGTCGTCCGACGCCGTCAGCGCGCCGAGCATGAACGTGAACCCGACGGCGGCCAGCAGCGCGCCGAAGCGACTGGCCGGGCGGCGCCACCAGGCGTACAGCCCGGTGCCGACGAAGGACCACGAGATCAGCAGCCCGATGGCGATGCCGGCGCCGGGGTTCGGGATGTGGTCGGAGGAGACGATCAGCGCCGCGGCCGCGCCTCCGGCGACCACCGCCGCGAGAGCGATCGCGACGAGCGCGCGGTTGAGGCTGGTCAAAGAAGCTCCTGCAGGCGGTCGCCGGACAGCTCGGCCTTGGGGACGAAGCCGCGGGCGCCGGAGCGCATGACGAGCGGCCCGAAGTCGGACGAGTCGCGGCTCGAGACGAGGATCACGACCGGGCCGTCGTCATTGCCGGTCAGGCGCGCGGCGACGTCGAAGCCGTCGATGTCGGGCAGCTGGACGTCGAGCAGGACCACCTCGGGCTGGAGCCGCCCGGCCTCGGTCAGCGCAGAGGCGCCGTCCGCGGCCTCGCCCACGACGTCGAAGCCCTCCGCTTCGAGGAGAACTCGCGCAGTCGCGCGGAACGACGGATGGTCGTCCACGATCAGGACCCGGTGACCCACGTTCACAAGTCTGGTGACCCTGAGTAAGCGCTGCCATACGGCTGGCCGTACCCACTCAGGTGGCTAATCCCTCGGCCCACCTACCCCGTTTGGGGGACGGTGGAAGCGGCGATCTCGCGGAAGGCTGCGGCCGGGTCGGCTGCGCCGAACAGCGCGGTGCCCGCGACGAACGCGGTCGCCCCCGCGGCGGCGCAGGGACCGGCGGTGCTCGCGTCGATCCCGCCGTCGACCTCGATCGCGATGCCGGGGCCGAGCAGCGCTCGCAGCCGCTCGAGCTTGCCCAGCGACGCCGGCAGGAAGGATTGGCCGCCCCAGCCCGGATTCACGGTCATGCACAGCAGGAGGTCGAGGTCGGCCAGCACCTCCGAGGCGGCCCCGACGGGCGTCGCCGGGCACAGCGCCAGGCCGGCCGTGCAGCCGGTCTCGCGGACGGCCTGCAGCGCGTAGTGCACGTGCGGGGTCGCCTCCGCGTGGATGGTGATGTGGTCGGCGCCCGCCTTCGCGAAGTCCGAGATGTGACGTTCGGGGCGCTCGATCATCAGGTGCACGTCGACGAGCGCGCCGGCCTGGTGGACCTGTTCGGCGAGCGCGTCGACGACCAGCGCGCCCATGCTGATCGGAGGCACGAAGTGCCCGTCCATGACGTCGACGTGGATCGTCTGCGCGCCGGCGTCGAGCACGACAGCGACCTGCTCGCCGAGCCGGGCGAAGTCGGCAGCCAGGATCGAGGGGGCGACGCCGCTCGGCGTCATATGGCCTGGAGCATCGAGCTCCGGCAGTGATTGCAGACGTACAGCGCCGTGTCCGACATCCGCACGATCGTGGAGTGCTCGCCACAGTTGGGGCAGACCGAGCACAGCTCGAAGCGATGGAGGCAGTTCACGCAGCGGTAGCGGCCCGGCAGGTTCGTCGTCCGTAGCCAGGGCTCGTGGCACGCCGGGCAGACGTCGCCGAGATCGACGTGGTCCTCGGTCATGATCGCCTCAGTCGTGCGATGAAGAAGCCGTCCGTGCCGTCCCGGTGCGGGAGCGTCTGGAGGAAGACGGGCACGCTTGGATGGTCCCAGACAGGCAGGTCGGACGGGATTTGGTCGGGACGAAAGGCGGGGTGTCGCTCCAGGAAGGCGGCGATCGTGTCCTCGTTCTCGACCGGGGAGATCGTGCAGGTGGAGTACACGAGGACGCCGCCGGGCCGCAGCGCGGCGGCGGCCTGGTCGAGGATCTCCGCCTGGGTGACGGCCAGTTGCGCGGGCGTGCCGGGGTCCTTGCGCCAGCGGACGTCGGGGCGCGCGGCGAGCGTGCCGAGGTCCGAGCACGGCGGGTCGACGAGCACGCGGTCGTACGTGCCTTCCTGGGGGTGGGTCGCGTCGGCGGTGCGGACCTCGACGCACGTCGCGCCCATGCGAGCGGCGGTGCGGCGCAGGGCGTCGGCGCGGCCGGGGTGGCGCTCGACGGCCACGATCCGCCCGTCGTTCCGGAGCAGCGCCCCCAGGTGGGTGGTCTTGCCGCCGGGCGCGGCGCACAGGTCGAGGATCCGGTCGCCCGGCTCCGGGGCGAGCGCGCGCGACACCGCCATCGCGGCGCGCGACTGCGGCATGAACAGGCCCTGCTCCCACAGCGGGTCGGCGAAGGCGTCGAACGGCGCCTCGAGCACGAGGCCCTCGGGCAGGCGGTCCGCGGGCTGCGCCGGAACGGGCAGCCGCGCGCGGAGGTCGTCGGACGCGATGCGGAGCGTGTTGGCGCGAAGCGCGGCCTCGGCCGGCTCGTTGCCGGCGGCCATGAGCGCGCGTGCGGCGTCGGCGCCGAGGCTCTCGAACCACAGCTCGGCGATCCAGAGCGGATACGAGTGCTTGAGCGCGGCCTCGACGGGTGTGGCGTCCGGCAGCGCAGCGACCAGGGCGGGCGCCTCGCGCGTGGCGCGCCGGAGGACGGCGTTCACGAGGCCCGCGCCGCCGCGCGAGACCTGCTTGGCGAGCTCGACCGACTCCCCGACCGCCGCGTGGGCCGGCACGCGATCGAGGAACGCGATCTGGAGGACGCCGAGCCGGAGCGCCGCGAGCACCGCGGGCTCGAGCCGCTCGACCGGGCGGCCCGCGAGCGTCTCGATGACGTGATCGAGGGTGGCGCGCCGCTGCACGACGCCGTAGGCGAGCCGGGTGGCGAGCGCGCGGTCGCGCGGCGAAAGCTCGTGGCGCCGCGCCTCGCCGTGG
>JBKOYW010000108.1:0-8925 GCA_046744275.1 Actinomycetota bacterium | reverse complement strand
CGTCCGTGAACTCGCCGGACGTCGTCATGCGGGAGATGACGTTGTCGTTCCGCTCGGCGACGTACAGCGCGCCGTCGGGGCCGGGGACGATCGGGCCGGGGAGAGCGTTTTCGCCGGGCACCGGGAACTCGGTGATCTCGCCGGCCATGGTGATTCGGCCGACCTTGTTGGCGGTCGCCTCGCTGAAGTAGACCGCGCCGTCGGGGCCGACCGTGATGTCGCCGGCGAAGGCCTTCTTCGTCGGCAGCGGGTGCTCGGTGATCCTGCCGTCGACTGTGATGCGGCCGATCTCGTCGCCGCGCGCCTCGGTGAACCAGAGCGCGCCGTCGGGGCCGGCCACGATGTCGGTCGGGAAGCTGCCGGGGTCGAGCGGGTAGCGGACGGAGGAGCCGTCGGTCTCGACGCGGTGGATGGCGTCGCCGCTCGCGTCGGCGACCCACATCGAGCCGTGCGCGCTCGTGATGCCGGCCGGCTGCTGGCCGAGCTCGTACGAGCGGATCTTGCCGTTGTCGCCGATCCGCCAGATGCGGCCGAGGCTGCTGTCGGTGACCCACGTGGCCCCGTCGGGACCGATGGTCATGTCGTTGGGCAGCGCGAACTCGGCGGGGAGCTTGTACGTCGTGAGACGCGGCGAGGCGTTCGCCGTGGTCGCTGCCGCGCCGGCGACGAGCACCATCGCGAGCACGGCAGCGAGCCTGGGGAGGAAGGGGATGTTGCGCATGCAAGGAACTGTCGCCGGGGCGCCGGGCCGCGCGCATCGGGGATATCCCTGGTGTGATGTGCGGATGCAGGCCGTCGTCCTCTGCGGCGTGCAGGGCAGCGGCAAGACCACGCTGTACCGCGACCGGTTCCTCGACACACACGTGCGCGTCTCGATGGACCTGCTGCGCACGCGCGGGCGCGAGGCGGCGTTCCTCGAGCTGTGCCTACAGACGCGGCAGCCGTTCGTGGTCGACAACACCAACCCGACGCCGGCCGACCGGCGCCGCTACGTGGAGCCGGCGCGGGCGGCGGGGTTCCGCGTGATCGGCTACCTCGTGGAGATCGATGCCGCGGAGGCGTTCGCCCGTAACGCCGAGCGCGCCGGCCGGGCGCGGATCCCCGTCTCGGGGGTGGCCGGGACCGCTCGTCGGCTGCTGCGGCCGACGCTCGAGGAGGGCTTCGACGAGCTCTGGCACGCGACCGCCGCGCCCGGCGGCGGCTGGCGCGTCGAGCCCCTGGTCACCACGCCGCCGCTCTTCTAGCGGACCGCGACGGGGCCGAGCGCGTCGTCGATCGCGCGCAGCGTGTCGTCCGACAGCTGCACGCCCGCCGCGGCCACGTTCTCGTGCACCTGCTCGGGCCGCGACGCGCCGACGATCGCCGCCGCGACGTTCGGCTGCCGCAGCACCCAGGCGAGCGCGAGCTGGGACATCGTCATGCCCGCGTCGTCGGCGACCGGCCGCAGCCGCTGCACGGCGTCGAGCATCGCGTCGGTCAGCCACTGCTTGATGAAGCGGTTCATCTTGCTCGACGTCGCCCGCGAGTCGGCCGGCGGCGGCTCGCCGGGCCGGTACTTGCCGGTCAGCACGCCCTGTGCGAGCGGCGACCAGACGATCTGCGAGATCCCGTTGCGCTCGCACAGCGGGATCACCTCGGCCTCCGGGCCGCGCCAGAGCGCCGAGTACTGCGGCTGGCTGGAGACGAAGCGCGCCACGCCGGGCATGTCGAGCGCCGCCTGGATGCGGTCCGGCGGCCACTCGCTGAAGCCGATCCAGCGCGCCTTGCCCGCCTCCACCACCTCGGTGAGCGCCTGCATCGTCTCCTCGAGCGGCGTGTCGTCGTCGTAGCGATGGCACTGGTAGAGGTCGACGTAGTCGGTCCGCAGGCGCTCGAGCGATCGGTCGATCTGCTTGTGGATCTGCTTGCGCGAGAGGCCGCGGTCGCGGGCCGACATCGGGAAGTAGACCTTGGTGGCGAGCGTGTACGAGTCACGTGGGTAGGCGCCGAGGATCTCGCCCCACGCGCTCTCGGCGGCGCCACGTCCGTACACGTTGGCGGTGTCGAAGAACGTGATCCCGGCGTCGAACGCCGCGCGCGTGCACGCCTCCGTCGCGTCGCGCCCGACGCCGCCCGAGTAGGTCAGCCACGAGCCGAGCGCGATGACGGAGACGTCGAGATCTGAGCTGCCGAGGCGTCGATGCTCCATACCGGCATCCTCGCAAGTACCCGGCTGGCGGGGTACGACAAGTCCGGCCAGCGGTGATGACAGGCGGGAGCGCCGCCTCTACCGCTTCGCCACCGGCGGCACAGCGCGCCCGGGTTCGAGGCGGCCGCGCTCGACCGCGCGTTCGCCGTCAGGGCCCGGTGACCGGCGTCCCCATGTCGCTCTGGATCTCGGCCGGCGTCAGCGCGCGGTTGTAGATCCGGACGTCGTCCCTGCCGTGAAGTCGGTTGTGGGCGCGCGGCAGCATCTCAGGTCTGCCGGACCACGACAAGGATCTTTCACCGATCAGAAATCGTGGTCCGCCTGAGGCGCGCTACGGCGTGCGGCGGAGCCGGGCCGGCCGCGAGTGGCGCGACATCCCGACGGCGGCTCGCTTGGTGCCCGTCTTCGCTCGCCGCTCGGCGGCCTCCTGCTTGAGCTGACGCTGCACGGCCGCGAACTCGTCGGCCCGCTCAGCGGGGCTCTTCGGTCGCGTGCGGCCCTGAGAGTGCAGCATGTCGGCCTTCCTCGCTCGCTTCCCAGGGATCTAGCCGCGCGCAAGGAAGGGAGGCGAAAGGCCCGACGGCGGGGGCGTGCACATGAAGCCTACGCTAAGGACGCCCGCACCGCTGCCGATTGACCGGGTGTGAGCCTCGAGACGGCCATGCAGTGCGTGGCGGCGCTCCAGTCTTGGACCGCTGCGCCCGCCCCTGCGCCGGTCGCGCAGCCCGCGCCGGCCACCGCCACGTCTTTCCAGGCGACCCTGGCGAGCGCCATGGGCGCCACCGCGAGCAAGGCGCCGGCCGGCACGTACCCGCATCTCTCCGGCGACCTCGACGCCAACCCCGAGCTGCTCGCCCGGCTCGAACGGCTCGCCGCGGCCCGCGGCGAACGCTGGAACGTCACCAGCGGGCTGCGCACGCACGCCGAGCAGCAGCACCTGTGGGACAACCGCGCGTCGAACCCGTTCCCGGTTGCGCGCCCCGGCACCTCCCGGCACGAGCACGGCAACGCCGCCGACGTGACGATCAACGGGCGCCCGATCCAGGACGTCGTCTCGCGCGACGAGCTCATCCGCGCCGGCATCAGCCCGCTGGCGGGCGACGCGGTGCACGTCGAGCTCCCCGGCTGACGCCGTCGCGGGGTTGCGTCCGCTAGCGAGTATGCACGTGCGCGGCCCGGGCGGCTACCGATCCGACGGCTCGATCGCGAAGGCCACGGGCGCGTGCGGGACGTTCGCGGTGCGCAGGCAGATCGTGCCGACGACCGCGGCCACCGGGAGCTACCGCGTCCAGTTCGACCAGCGCCGTCGCTTCTCGAAGAAGACGCGCCCACGCGTGCGCGGAACGATGAGCGTGTTCCCTCGCGCCGCCGGCGCGCGGGCCTCGCTGTTCGGCGCCGCCGTGCTCGCGCGGCGGTGGACAAGCCTGTCGGGGTGAGGCGTAAGGTGTCGGCCGCCGTGCGCGCTGACTCCGTATGAGCGAGACCCATGTGATCGTCGGCGCCGGCCTGGCCGGCGCCAAGGCAGCCGAGACCCTGCGAGAGAACGGGTACGACGGCCGCGTCGTGCTGATCGGCGCCGAGCCGGACCGGCCCTACGAGCGCCCGCCGCTGTCGAAGGACTACCTGCGCGGCGAGGCCGAGCGCGAGGCCGCCTACGTGCATCCCGCGGACTACTACGGCGAGCACGACATCGAGCTGCGCCTCGAGACCGTGGTCGACTCGCTCGACCTCGGCGCGCGCGAGCTCGTGCTGGACGGCGGCGAGCGGCTGGCGTTCACCGAGCTGCTGCTGGCGACCGGCGCCGAGCCGCGCCGGATCCCGGGCGCTGAGGGCGTCCACTACCTGCGCGACTTCCGGGACTCGGACACCCTCCGCGCCGTGCTCGACCGGGGCGGCCGCATGGCGGTGATCGGGGGCGGATGGATCGGCTGCGAGGTGGCCGCCTCGGCGCGCCAGAAGGGACTCGAGGTGACGCTGATCGAGCAGGCGGCGGCGCCGCTCGAGGGCGTGCTCGGCCGCGAGCTGGGGGACATCTACGCGGCGATCCACCGCGATCACGGCGTCGAGGTGCTGACCGGGGCGACCGTCGAGGCGATCGAAGCCGAGCGCGTCGTGCTGGCGGGCGGGCGCGCGGTCGAGTGCGATCACGTCGTGGTCGGGATCGGCGTCGCGCCGCGCACCGCGCTTGCGGAGGCGGCCGGCCTCCAGGTCGACAACGGCATCGTGGTCGACGAGCGCCTGGCGACCTCGGCCGACGGCGTGTTCGCCGCCGGCGACGTCGGGAACGCGGCCCACCCGCTGTTCGGCACGCGGCTGCGCGTCGAGCATTGGCACAACGCGCTCGAGCAGGGCCCGGCCGCCGCGCGCTCGATGCTCGGCTCACGCGAGCCATACGACCGCATCCCGTACTTCTTCTCCGACCAGTACGACGTCGGGATGGAGTACGCAGGCCACGCCACCGAGTGGGACGAGGTCGTCTTCCGCGGCGACGTCGACGCGCGCGAGTTCATCGCCTTCTGGGTCAAGGACGGCCGCGTTCTGGCCGGCATGAACGTCAATGTGTGGGACGTGACCGACGACATCCAGGCGCTGATCCGCGGTGGCGCGCCGGTCGACCCGGCGCGGCTGCGCGACTCGGACGTGGAGCTGGCCGCGCTCGCGGGTTCATGACGGAGGCGGCGCGGATCGCCGAGCTCGCCGGCCGGATCGTCGAGTTGCGCGAGGCCTACTACCAGGGCGAGCCGCTGCTCGCGGACGCCGACTACGACGCGCTCGAGGACGAGCTGCGTTCCCTGATCGCCGAGCATCCGGAGCTGACGCCCGATCCGAACCCGCTCGAGGAGGTCGGGGCTCCGGCAGCGCTGCACGCGCCGGTCCGCCACAGCCGCCCGATGCTGTCGCTCGAAAAGGCGAGCACGCCCGAGCAGGTCGCCGCCTTCTTCGACCGCTTCCCCGGCCAGCCCGTCGTCGTGATGCCCAAGCTCGACGGGCTGTCGCTGGCGGTGGTCTACGAGGACGGCCGGCTCGCGCGCGCAGTCACCCGCGGCGACGGCACGACCGGTGACGACGTCACCGTGCTCGTCCGCGCGCTGGCCGACGGCGTCCCGGACCGGCTCGACGCGAGCGGCCGCGTCGAGGTGCGAGGCGAGCTCGTGATGCTGCGGTCCACGTTCGCGGCCTACAACGCGGCGCACCCGGACAAGCCATTGATCAATCCGCGCGGCGCCGCGGCGGGCACCGTTCGCGCCAAGGACCCCGCGGTCGTGGCGGAGCGGCGGCTGCGGTTCTTCGCGTTCGACCTCCACACCACCGACGGCGTCCACGACGACCTCGAGCAAGCGCTGCGCACGCTGGGCTTCGACGCCGCCAACATGCGCCACTGCGACGCCGCCGCCGCCGCGCTCGAGGTGATCGCCGCGATCGAGGCCGAGCGCAACCAGCTCGACTACGACCTCGACGGCGCGGTCCTGAGGCTCGCCGACCGCGGCGCCTACGCCGCCGCCGGGACGCGCGCCAGCAGCCCGCGCGGCGCGCTGGCGTACAAGTTCGCGGCCGAGGAGAAGACCACAGTCCTGGCCGACGTCATCTGGGACGTCGGCAAGATCGGCAAGGTGTCGCCGGTCGCCGTGCTCGAGCCGGTGTTCGTCGGCGGCACGACGGTCACGCGCGCCACGCTCGCCAACCAGGAGGTCATCCGCGCGCGCGACGTCCGCATCGGCGACACCGTGCTCGTCCGCCGCGCCGGCGACGTGATCCCGTTCGTGGCCGGCGTGCTCGACGCGTCCAAGCGCACCGGCGAAGAGCGCGAGATCGAGGCGCCCGAGACGTGCCCGTCGTGCGAGCAGCCGCTGACCGAGCAGGGCAACAGCCGCGAGCTGTTCTGCACGAACGTCGCCTGCCCGGCGCAGACCGTGCGGCGCCTGATCCACTGGGCGTCGCGCGCCGCCGCGGACATCGAGGCGGTCGGGCCGGTATGGATCGAGCGCCTCAACGAGGCCGGGCTGCTCGAGCGGCCGTCCGACTTCTACGCGCTCGAGCGCGACACGCTGCTCGGGTTCGAGCGGATCGCCGACGTGTCGGCCGACCGCATGCTCGAGTCGATCGACTGCAGCCGCGCGGTCGGCCTGCGGCGTGCGTTGATCGGCCTCGCGATCCCGATGGCGGGGGAGGGGACGGCAGCGCGGCTGTGCCGTGCCGGCTTCGCGAGCCTCGAGGAGGTCGCCGACGCCGGCGAGGAGGCGCTCCAGCAGGTGGAGGACGTCGGGCCGAAGGTGGCGGCCAGCCTGCACGCGCACCTCAACCGCGAGAGCACCCGCGACGAGCTGAAGCGGCTGCGCGAGCTGCGCGTCGACCTCGACGTGCGCGAGGAGGACCTGCCGCCGCAGGTCGCGGCCGACGCGCCGCTGGCGGGCAAGACCGTCGTCGTCACCGGCACGATCGCCGACCCGCGCAGCGGCGAGAAGATCCCGCGCCCGACCTTTCAGCGCCTGTGCGAGCGCGCCGGCGCGACGACCGCTTCGTCGGTGTCCGCGAACACCGACCTGCTGATCTGCGGCGAGAACGTCGGCGCGAGCAAGACCGCCAAGGCCGAGAAGCTGGGCGTCGAGGTCGTCGATCAGGCCGACATCTGGAAGCTGCTCATCGACGCCAGGGTCGCCTGAGCCCTCAGCGGCCCGGCGTTGCGGCTTCGCGCTGCGCGCGGTCGACCGCGGTGACGACGTCCGCGGGGCTGGCGATGCCGACGAAGCGGAACTCGCTGTCGTCGGTCCCGGCAGTGTCGAAGTCGACCGTGCCGACGCGCAGGATCCGCTCGCGCAGCGACTGCGCGGTGTTGACGTTCTGCACGCGGTCGATGCGGGTCTGCTGCTCGCGCTTGGCCAGCATCCCGCGGCGGATGTAGAGGCGCTGGGTGCTCACGAGGTACGTCGTGGCCATGCGCTTGACGAAGCCGAACAGCAGCACGCCCGCCACCAGCACGACACCCGCGAGCAGGCCGACGACGAAGCTCGTGACCAGCCCGACGATCACCGCGATCGCGGCCGCGCCGGCCACGCCGCCGATGTAGAACGACAGCAGCCCGCGCCACGAGGGATGGCCCTCGAACACGACGTGCTCGTCCGGGTGTAGCTCCACAGCGGGATCTTCCTCTGCGGGTGGGTGAGCCGGGATCACCCGTACCGGGTGATGCAGAGTGATTCGAGCGCGTGCGAGCATCGGCCGCCTTGCTGAAGCTGCTGCCCCGGATGCTCGTCACGCTGGTCGCGGCCGCCGCGATGCTCCTCCTGCTCGCGGCGATCCTGCCGGGCTTCGACCTCGCCGGCGCCGGCGCCGCGCTCGGCTTCGCTGTGGTGGTCGGTCTCATCAACGCGCTGCTGTGGCCGCTGATCGTGCGCGTCGCGCTGCCGCTGACCGTGCTGACGTTCGGGATCGGCGGGCTGATCCTCAACGGGCTAGTCACGCTGCTCGCGGCGGCGGTTGCGCCCGGCGTCACCCTCGACGGGCTCGGCTCCGCGATCGTGCTGTGGCTCGCGCTGACCGCCGTCGCGACCGCGTTCTCGGCGCTGCTCGCGCTCGACGACGACGCCCGCGTCCTGCGTCCGGCGCTCAAGCGCGCGAAGAAGGCGGGCGGCCGCGATCCCGACGCGGTGCCCGGTGTGCTGTTCCTCGAGATCGACGGTCTCGCCCACAGCGTCCTACGGCGCGCGCTGCGCGACGGCAACGCGCCCGCCATGGCGAACTGGCTGCGCGAGGGGACCCACCGGCTGCACGGCTGGGAAACCGACTGGAGCTCGCAGACCGGCGCGTGCCAGGCCGGGATCCTGCACGGCAGCAACGAGGACATGCCGGCCTTCCGCTGGTGGGAGAAGGACCGCGGGGCGGCGATCGTGACCAACCACCCGCGCGACGCCGCCGAGCTCGAGCGCCGAATCTCCGACGGCCGCGGACTGCTGCACGCCGACGGCGCGAGCCGCGCCAACATCCTCTCCGGCGACGCACCGCACTCGCTGCTGACGATGAGCACGGTGCTGAACCGCGACCGCCCGGGGCGGATCGGCCAGGACTACTTCGCGTACTTCTCGCAGCCGTTCAACGCATCGCGGACGCTCGTGCGGGCGGTCGGCGACTTCCTGCGCGAGATCCGTGCCGCCGTCGAGCAGCGCCGGCTCGACGTCCAGCCGCGCGTGCACCGGGGCACGGTCTATGCGGTGATGCGGGCGTGGGCCACCGTCGTGCAGCTCGACCTCCAGGTCGAGGCGGTGATCGGCGATGTGCAGGAAGGCCGCACTGTCGTCTACTCGACGTTCCTCGCCTACGACGAGGTCGCGCACCACTCCGGCCTCGAGCGGCCAGACACGCTCGCCACGCTGCGCCAGGTCGACCGCGCGGTCGCCCGCATCGCCGCCGTCGCGGCCGCCGGCCCGCGGCCGTACGAGATCGTCGTGCTGTCGGACCACGGGCAGACCCAGGGCGCGACGTTCCTGCAGCGCTACGGCGAGACGCTCGAGGCGCTGGTGACGCGGGAGTGCGACGCCGAGCCCGCTGCCGTGGAGGCCTCCGGCTCCGGTTCGGACGAGGCGCGCGGGCGACTGGGCGCCGCGCTGACCGAGGCGTCCGCGGCCGAGGGCGCCGGCGGCGCAACGATCCGGGCGGCCACGCGAGGGCGCCGCGTGGACGGCGCGGTGCTGATGGAGGGCGAGCCGGAGAGCGAGGGGGTGCCCGAGATCGCGGTCATGGCC
>JBKOYW010000244.1:0-10119 GCA_046744275.1 Actinomycetota bacterium | reverse complement strand
CTCCTGAGCGGCTCATGGAGACCAACGTCGGTCAGGCTGCTGCGCGCCGGCCCGTAGGGCGAGTGCGGAGTCCCCGCGGGTGCGCGTTTCTACGGACGCGAACTGCGCGTCGGTTCGGATGCCGAAGTGGCGCGCGAGGCGGATCCTTGACGCATGCTTGGTCGTGCACCCATCGGCGTGGCTGTCACGGGGCTCGCGCTCGTCGGAATCGCGCGCTACGGGCGCGATCTGCGGCGCGATCGGGAGCGACTGGCGGCGCTTGAGCGCCGGGTGATCGACACGCCGGTCGGGCGCGTGGAATACGCCCAGACCCCTGCGGTTGCCCAGGGAGGTCGATAGACATGGGCACCTACATCTTCCTGATCGTCTGCACGAGCCTCTGGCTCGCTTTCGGTTGGGCGCTCGCCACCAGGCCCGCCGTACTCGATCGGACGTGGGCCGGCGTCCGCGCACTCCCGCTGCTCGCCAAGCCCGTGGTCTGGATCGCCTTCCTCCCCTGGTTGAGCGGCCTGGCCATCTGGGAGAGCAATCGGGGAACCCCGCGCACACGTCGCCTGCTCGTCCTGCTCGTCGCGGTCGCCTTCACCGTGTTCTGGGCGTCCACGACCGTCTCATCCGGAGGAGGTTGATCCTCATGAACGCCACCGCCGCTCGTCATCACGGAGCCCGCGGGCGCCTCGGCGACGCGGGTCGGTTCGTCCTTCACTTCTTCGAGATGTGCATGCCGATGTGCATCGGCTTCGCGGTCGGCGACCTCGCGTACTTCTGGGTTGCCGACCTCTTCGGCTACTCCGAGCCGTTCCGCGAGCTGCCGGAGCTGTCGCTTGCGGTCGTGACGTTCAACATGACCGCGCCGATGGTCGCCTGGATGCGGTTCCGCGGCATGCCAGCGCGTCCGACCGCCGAGATGGCAGCCGCGATGGTCGTCCTCGCGCTGCTGATCCTCGCCGCCGGCTGGCTCGGGATGACCGCTATGAGCGCGCTGCCGTTGCTCGCTCACGGCTTGATGATGCCGGCGATGCTGGTCCCGATGCTGCTCCGGCTCGACCTCTACGCCGGGCACGCGATGAGAAGGAGAGCATGAGCTCCGCCGCCGTCCACCCGTCGCGCCGGCCTCGGCCGGCGCGACTGATCGCCTACGTCAGCTTCGCGATCATGGCCGGCGGCTGGCTCGCCTTCCTCGTCGCGCTGATCGCCTCGCAGCAGACGCTCGACGACGCCTGGACCGCCGTGCGCGATCTTCCGCTCCTGGTCGAAGGTGTCGTCTCGGCTTCTTCGATCGCGCGCTCCTGAGCGGCTCATGAAACTCAGGCGACTGCGCGGCCGCCGGCGGCTCGCCACGCCTCGGCCTCTCCGCGCTCGAACGGTCCGCTTCGCCGAGCCACTTCGAGACCGGCGTCCCAACCCGGCGCGCGACCGCGCGCCGGAGGACGGACCAGCTGAGTTGGCAGGCCCGCGCTGGCGATCAGCCAGGCGATCATCGAGTTCGAGTTCCACATCTCGCCCGCCTTCAGCTCGTCGCGTCCCCAGACAGGCGTGGGGACCGTCGCGAGGAGGTTGAGGAGCCGGCGCGCGACCCGCGGATCGCTGCTCAGCCGATGCGGCCCGCCAACGGCCCAGTCGAGATCCGGAATCGATCCGCCGCGCCAGCAGCGGACCTCGTAGCGAAACAGGCGCCACCGGCCGACGTAGCGGCTGCCGACCGCGCCCCTACCGACCACGCCTCGACTCGCCTCGTCAGCGTCGGGCGATGGCGCGATTTCGATCGTGTAGCGATCGCCGTCCACCTCGACAACGAGCGCCGCGTGGTACAGGTCGCAGCGTGGCCGATGTTGGCGCGCGGCTTCGATGGCCTCGAAGACCCAGCCGTTGAAGCGGACCGAGTGACCGCCCGCGCCGAGCGGGATCCAGTACAGATCCACGGCTGCTGTGCCCGATGTCTGCATGGCGTCTCGAAGCATCGCCCGTCGAGCGCCGGTCGGCATCGGGGCTGGCCCGCAACACAAGTGCGGAGTGTCCGCAGGCTGCGCCGTTCTACGCACGCCCCTTGCTCGGGGTGTGTGGCCGACCTCGTACCGCCCGGGGCGTAGCGCGAAGACGCGCTCGGCGGCCGACGACGCGCGCGACCGGGCAACGGATCATCACGTGCCATGGAATCACGGCACAGACTCGGCGCGGTCGCGCGCCTGGCGCGCTGGTGCGTCGAGCACCGGCTGCGCACGCTCGTCATCTGCGTCGCCGTATTCGTCGCGGTGGCGGGCGTATCGTCGGCGGTCGGCACTCGCACGGCCACGGACTTCACGCTCCCCGGAACCGAATCCCAGAAGGCGCAGGACGTCCTCCAGCGCGACTTCCCCGCCCAGGCCGGCGATGTGGACGAGATCGTCTTCCACGTACCGGAGGGCCGCATCACCGATCCGGCCGTGCGCGGCCGGATCGCACCGGTCCTCGCGCGGATCGCGCGCCTCTCGCACGTGGTCGCCGTCACCAGCCCCTACAGGCCCGGCGGGAGCCAGGCGATCTCGCGGGATCGCCGCATCGCCTACGCGACCGTCACCTTCGACGAGCAGGCACAGGACCTTCCGAAGGCCGCCATCGAGCGCGTGATGTCGACGGCCCGCGAGGCCGAGGCGCCGGGCCTGCAAATCGAGGCGGGCGGCCTCGCGATCGAGCAGACGGCGACGACCTCGCTCGGGTCGGCGGCGGCCATCGGGCTCGCGGCGGCGATCGTCGTCCTCCTGCTGGCGTTCGGATCGTTGCTGGCGGCCGGCCTCCCGATCGTGACGGCGGCGCTCGGGCTGGGCACGGCGTTCGGCGTCATCGCGCTCGCTTCGCACGCGATCAAGATGCCGGACTTCTCCACCGAGCTCGCCGCGATGATCGGGCTCGGCGTGGGCATCGACTACGCCCTGTTCATCGTCACGCGCTTCCGCGAGAACCACCGCGCCGGCGCGGACGTCCGGCCCGCGACGATCGTCGCGATGGACACCGCCGGCCGCGCCGTGCTGTTCGCCGGCACCACGGTGATCATCGCGCTGCTCGGCATGGTCGTGCTGGGCCTGAGCTTCCTCGACGGCCTCGCCGTCGCGTCGGCGCTGGCGGTGCTGCTGACCATGCTCGCGAGCCTCACCGTGCTGCCGGCGCTGCTCGCGTTCAGCGGCAAGCGCGTCGGTCGTGTCCGCCGCCGGCACGCCGCGCCGAGGTCGGGAGGCGTGTGGGCCCGCTGGGCGCGCGTCGTCCGTCGCCATCCCTGGCCGGCCGCGATCGCAGGAGTCGCGATCATGCTCGTCGTCGCGACGCCCGCCCTGTCGATGCAGATGGGCTTCAGCGATGCCGGGAACGACCCGGCCGGTACCACGACGCGCAAGGCGTACGACCTGCTCGCGGAGGGCTTCGGTGCGGGCTTCAACGGCCCGCTCACCGTCGTCGCCGAGCTCCCGCACGCCGCCGACGTGACGGCACTCGACAGGATCGAGGCCGCGCTGCGCAGCGAGCCGGACGTGGCCCGCGTCGCGGCGCCGAGCGTCAGCCGCGACGGCCGGACGGCGGTCTACCAGGTGATCCCGCGCTCCTCCCCGCAGGCGAGCGCCACCAGCGACCTCGTCAAGGAGCTGCGCACCACCATCCTCCCGCCGGTCGCGCACCAGAGCAACGCGACCGTCCTCGTGGGAGGCGTGACGGCCAGCGGCATCGACTTCACGCACGTGCTGTCGGCCAAGCTGCCGCTGTTCGTCGCCGTCGTGGTGGGGGTCGCCGCGCTGCTCCTCCTCGTGGTGTTCCGCTCGTTCGTGATCCCGATCCAGGCGGCGTGCATGAACCTGCTCTCGATCGCTGCCGCGCTCGGCGTCACCGTCGCCGTCTTCCAGCACGGCTGGCTCTCGGGCGTGGTGGGTGTCGACAAGGGCCCGATCGAGCCCTGGCTGCCCGTGATGCTCTTCGCGATCGTCTTCGGCCTCTCGATGGACTACGAGGTGTTCCTCGTCTCGCGGATCCACGAGGAGTGGGTCCGCCGGCGCGACGCGTCAGGAGCGATCGTCGAGGGCCTCGCCACGACCGGGCGCGTGATCACCGCGGCGGCGACGATCATGATCTGCGTCTTCCTCGCGTTCGTGCTCGGCCCCGAGCGCCAGGTCAAGCTCTTCGGCGTCAGCCTCGCATGCGCGGTGTTCCTCGACGCGTTCGTGGTGCGCAGCCTGCTGCTACCCGCGGTACTCGAGCTGCTCGGGCGCAGGACGTGGGCGTTCCCCGACGGGCTCGGGCGCAGGCTTCCGAGGCTCGCGATCGAGCCCGAGCCGGCGCCCGCGGCACCACCTGCCGACGGGGGTTGACGCAGACGCCGATCGGACGGCGGCACGTCGTCCGACGCGTCATCCGATCCGACGATGGCCGGGCCGGCGGGTCGCCGCCAGGGTGGCCCCATGGCGATTTCGGTGCGTGACCTGCGCAAGAGCTACGGCGACACACCTGCGGTGCGCGGGATCAGCTTCGACGTCGCGCCCGGCGAGGTGTTCGGCCTGCTGGGCGCCAACGGGGCCGGCAAGACGACGACCATCGAGATCCTCGAGGGCTACCGCGAGCGCACCTCCGGCGACGTCGAGGTGCTCGGCGCGGACCCGGGCCGGCCGACCCGCGCCTGGCGCGAGCGGATCGGCCTCGTGCTGCAGGAGTGCGAGCTCGACCACAGCCTGACCGTCCGCGAGACCGTGACGCTGTTCGCGAGCTTCTATCCGCACCCGCGGCGGGTCGACGAGACGATCGAGCTGGCGGGCCTGGTCGCCAAGCGCGACGCCCTCGTCGGCTCGCTCTCCGGAGGCGAGCGCCGCCGGGTCGACGTCGCGCTCGGCATCGTCGGCGATCCCGACCTGCTCTTCCTCGACGAGCCGACGACCGGCTTCGACCCGACCGCCCGCCGCGACGCCTGGCGCATGATCGACGGTCTGCGCGAACTCGGCAAGACGATCGTCCTCACGACGCACTACATGGACGAGGCGCAACGGCTCGCCGACCGGGTGGCGATCATGCGCGGCGGCGAGCTGGTCGCCACGGGCACGGTGGACGAGATCGGCCGGACGCTCGGCTCGGGCGTGATCGTCCGCTTCCGGCTTCCCGTCGGGGTGCGTGGCGCGACGATCTCCGCGGAGATCGGGTCACGGGTCGAGACGGCCGGAGACGAGGCGACGATCCGCACGTCCGACGCCCAGCGCGTCCTGTATCGGCTCACCGGCTGGGCCGAGGACGAGAGCGTCCGGCTCGAGGGCCTCGAGGTCGTGCGGCCCCGGCTCGACGACATGTTCCTCGAGCTGATGGCGGCGGAGGCGACCGTTGGCTGACCTGCGCCTCGTCGCCGTCCAGACGCGCTTCCAGCTGACCAGCCTCGCGCGCAACCGCCGTGCGGTGGTGCTCGGGCTCATCTTCCCGGTCGTGCTGCTGGTGATGTTCAACTCCGTCTTCGTGAGCGGCGATGACACCGTCGACCTCGCGGGCGCGACGATCACCGCCCACGCGTACTTCACCGCCGCGATGCTCGCCTACGCGATCCTCGGATCGGCGTTCAACCAGCTCGCGATCGGGCTCGTCAACCAGCGCGAGAGCGGTCAGCTCAAGCGGCTGCGCGGCACGCCCGTGCCTGCGTGGACGTACGTGGTCGCGACCGTGCTGCGCGTGGTGGCGACCGTCGGGCTGATGACCGTCGTCGTGCTTGCGATCGGCCGCTTCGCGTACCACGTGCCGATCTCCGCCGAGGCGCTCGGCGAGATCGTGCTCTATGTGGTCCTCGGCACGGCGACGATGTGCAGTGTCGGGATCGCGGCGACCACCGTCGTCACCGACGTCGACAGCGCGAGCGCGGCGCTCCCGTTCGCCGCCGTCCTGCTCGCGTTCATCTCCGGCATCTTCGTCGCCGTCGACCAGCTGCCCGGCTGGCTCGCGAGCGTCGGCCGCTTCTTCCCCGTCTATCACCTCGCCGCCGGCCTGCAGACGGCGCTCGGGATCACAGGCGATACGGCGCTGAGCGGGAGCAACGTGCTCGCGCTCGCCCTGTGGGCGGTGGCCGGGATCGCCTTCGCCGCCCGGCGCTTCCGCTGGGAGCCGCTCGCATGAGCGGTCCGCTCACGATCGTCGTCGCCGACGACCACCCGCTGTTTCGGGCCGGTATCGTCCGCGCACTCGACGAGGACCCGCGGTTCGTCGTCGTCGGGGAGGCGGCCGACGGATCGACGGCCGAGCGCATGATCGTCGAGCGCGCTCCGGCACTGGCCCTGATCGACCTGCGGATGCCCGGGCGCGACGGTCTCGAGCTGCTCGCGCGCATGCGTCATCACGAGCCCCCGGTGACGATGGTCGTCCTGACCTCGTACACCGATGCAAGCCTCGTGCACAGCGCGATGGACGCCGGCGCGGCAGCCTACGTGGCCAAGGACAGCGAGCGCGAGCAGATCCTCGAGGTCCTCATGGATGCCTCGCTGGGCCGGCGCCGCGTGGTGGCCGACCCACACGATGCGACGGCGCCGCGCCCGCGCCTGTCCGCGCGCGAGCGCAGCGTGCTCGCGATGCTCAACCGCGGCTGGAGCCCCGAGGAGATCGCGATGCTCGCGTCGATGACGCCGACTACCGTAGAAGCGCACATCGCGAGCGCTCGCCGCAAGCTCGCCGCCGTCACGACGGCCGACGCGATCGCGGCGGCCGAGGCGTGGGGCCTGCTCGATCCTCCGTACTAGGTCGCGGCTGGGCGCATGCGCCGGCGCCTGACACTACGATCGCGCGTCGTGCCCGCCGCCGTGATCTTCGACCTCGACGGGGTCCTGATGGACTCCGAGCAGCGCTGGAACGGCGCCAAGGAAGCGCTGGTCCGCGAGGCCGGCGGTCGCTGGCGCGACGAGGCGCCGTCGGTGATGATGGGGATGAGCTCGTCGGAGTGGGCCGCGTACCTGCGGGACGTGCTCGGCGTCCCGATGGACGTCGAGGCGATCAGTCGCGACGTCGTGCGGCGGATGGAGGAGGGCTACCGGCGCTCGCTCCCGCTGCTGCCCGGCGCCGGCGAAGCCGTGCGTGCGCTCGCCGAGCGCTGGCCGCTCGGACTCGCGTCGTCCTCGAACCGGGAGATCATCGACCTCGTGCTCGAGCTGACGGGCTTCGGCGATGCGTTCGGCGTGACCGTCTCCTCGGAGGAGGTCGAGCGCGGGAAGCCCGCGCCTGACGTCTATCTCGAAGCCGCGCGCGGGCTGGGCGTCGAACCCGCGCACTGCGTCGCGATCGAGGACTCCAGCAACGGCCTGCGGGCGGCCGACGCCGCGGGCATGACGGTGATCGCCGTCCCCAACCCGCACTACCCGCCCGCCCCGGACGCGCTGTCGCTCGCGGCCGCCTCGGTCGCTGTCGTCGGTGAGGTCACGCCGGCACTGGTCGAGCGGGCGGCGCCTGGCGTCTGACGAGCCGCTACGTCGCCAGGCGGCGCGTCGCCTCGGCGACGAGGACCAGCGCGAACAGCAGTCCGAGCTGCTGCAGCAGCCCGACCACGTACGTCAGCGCCGCGGCCCTGAGCACCCGCTCGACCTCGCTGGTCTCCTCGGCATCGGTGAAGCCCGTGGCCCGCAGCAGGCCGAGCGCGCGATGGCTCGCGCCGATCTCGACGGGCAAAGTGGCGAGCGCGAAGATGACCATCCCGGCCACGTACGCGATCGACAGCACCATCAGGATCGGGACGCCGAGCCAGAAGCCACCGATGAAGAAGAACCCGGACCACGGGGCGAGCTTGGCGAGGGGCTCTCCGACGGCGCGGCGAGCGCGGTAGACGCGGCTGCCCTCCGCATCCTGGTACGCATGTGACACCTCGTGGGCGGCGATCCCGAGTGCCGCCACGCTGCGCTCACGCGCGACCACCTCGGACAACCGAAGGATCTGCGCCGAGCCGTCGTAGTGGTCGCTCAGGAAGCCGGGCGTCAGCTCCAGGCGAACACCCCCAAGCCCGTGGGCGTCCAGCAACGCCCGGGCCAGCTGCGCGCCGGTCACGCCGGCGCGGTTGCCGACGGCGCGGTAGCGCGCGAACACGGACCGAACGCGCCGCTGCACGAGGACCCCGGCGATGAGGGGCACGAGAAGCAGCAGCCAGAGCAGCTCGATCAACGTGCCGGATGTTGCACGAGTCCGGGTGCGTGTCGTCGGCCCGCAGCCGCATCTCGCGCGTACCCCGGTAGTGGCCATACTCCCGCCGCGGTAGGCGAAAGAGGCTCCCGCGGGCGGACGACGCCGGCGCGCCACGCCGCGAACATGGGGAGCATGATCCGGCTCGGACGCACCGACCTCGACGTCTTCCCCATCTGCCTCGGCGGGAATGTGTTCGGCTGGACGGCCGACGAGCGGCAGTCCCGCGCGGTCCTGGACGCCTATACGGACGCGGGCGGCAACTTCGTCGACACCGCGAACTCGTACCTGGTCGAGCACGGCCGGTCGGAGACGATCATCGGGCGCTGGATGGCCGACCGCGGCAACCGCGACCGGGTGGTCGTGGCTACGAAGGTCGGCGGCGGCCGCGGAGCGGTTCGCAACCTTCGGGCGGAGACGATCGAGCGCGAGGCGCACGCCTCGCTCGAGCGGCTGCAGACCGACCGCATCGACCTCTACTACGCCCACTTCGACGACGAGGCGACGCCGCTCGAGGAGTCGCTGCGCGCCTTCGATGCCCTCGTCCGGGCGGGCACGGTGCGCCACCTCGGCGCCTCCAACTACGCGCCCGAGCGCCTTGCCGCCGCCTTGGAGCTCCAGCGCGAGCTCGGGCTTGCCGAGTTCACCGTGCTGCAGCCGCAGTACAACCTCGTCGAGCGCGAGTTCGAGCGCACGCTGCTGCCCATCGCCGACTCCTGGGATCTGGCCGTGCTGCCCTACTTCGGTCTCGCCAGGGGCTTCCTGACCGGCAAGTACCGGCCGGGCGGCGAGGCCGTCGAGTCCGAGCGCGCCGAGGCCGCGCGCGCGTACCTCGACGCGGGCGGCGCGGCCATACTCGAAGCGCTCGACGAGGTCGCCGCAGCCCACGAGACTTCGGCGGCCGCCGTCGCGCTCGGCTGGCTGCGCGCGCAGCCGCGCGTCGTCGCCCCGATCGCCAGCGCGCGGACGACCGAGCAGCTCGAGCAGATCCTGCCGGCCGCCGCGCTCGAACTCACGCTCGCGGACCTGGAACTGCTGTCGACCACCACGCAGCCGGCGTGAGCGAGACCCGTATCACCCAGGTCCTCGAGCCGCTCTGCTCCGTGTTCGGCCATCGCTGGACGCCCTGGGAGCGCCCACTGCGGCTCGTCGAGACCTGCCACTGCGCCCGCTGCGGCCGGATGCGTACCCGCCGGCTCGGCCTGGTGTGAGCGATATGAGCGCCACGGTCCGGCAACGCGTCCTCTCCCCTCTCATCACGGCGACGTGCGGCCTGATCGTGGCGGCGCTGCTCGTCGCCGGCTGCGGTTCGCCGCCCGATCAGAATGCGCCGGACGGAACGATCGTCACGCAGGACGGCGTCGACTACGCGGTCCAGACCTCGCGCGAGCTGAACCCGGACGATCCCGACGACCGCGTGTTCCTCGGCGAGGGCTCGAAGGGCCTCGACCGGCCCGGCACGACGCTCGTGGGCGTCTTCCTGCAGGCGCGCAACGACGCCTCCTCCCCGCGCCGCGCGCTCGCCGCGCCGCAGATCGTGACCGCCTTCGGAGAGACGTTCGAGCCGTTGCCGCTTCCGCCGACCGACCCGTTCGCCTACCGCGGCGGCCGGCTGA
The DNA here is from genome assembly GCA_046744275.1 of Actinomycetota bacterium. Lineage (GTDB taxonomy): Bacteria > Actinomycetota > Thermoleophilia > Solirubrobacterales > Solirubrobacteraceae > DASSUW01. The sequence goes on along the minus strand of JBKOYW010000244.1, from coordinate 364 downwards.
CCCCCGGCGACGAGATCCCCGGCCCGCGGTCCGTCGCCCGGGAGTCGCCCGAGGACGGCGACGTCCTCGTCTATCGCGTTCCGACGGGCGTCTTCGCAGGCGACCGGCCGTTCACGCTGCGGTTCGGCACCAACGATCGCGCCGCATCGGTGCAGCTCGACCTCTGACGCGTGTACCTCCAGCTCGACAGCACGCTGCTGGATGCCGCGCGCGCGGCCTGCGTCGCGCTCCCTGCGGCGGGCGTGCCGACGGTCCTGCGGCGGCTGCGCTCGCGCGGCTGGGCGCTCGTCGCGCCGGTGTCGATCGTCGCGTGCATCGGCGCCATCGCCGTCTGGTCCGCCGGCGCGCCGGTGCTCGCCTGGGT
>JBKOYW010000434.1:0-7052 GCA_046744275.1 Actinomycetota bacterium | reverse complement strand
CGCTGGTGCCGGCGCTCGCGGCCGAGCCGCCGCCGCCCGGCCTCGCATTGCGGCCACTGGCCGGAGCGCCCGAGTGGGAGCTGCGCGCCGCGCGGCCCGCGAACGAGGTGCTGTCGGTCGGGACGCTGGCCGTCATGGACGCCCTGCGCCGCGTGAGCGCGTATGCGGGCGACCAGCAGCGCCGCCCGCTCGTCGGGCACGCCTGACCGCCGAGGCGCCAGATTCGGCATCCGCGACCGGCGGCGGCGCGCACTAGCCGCCATGAGACTCCGCACCCCCATCCTCGTCGCGGCGATGGCGCTGGCCGTCGGCGCGGCCGCATGCGGCTCCGATGACGAGCCGCAGGCCCCGACGCGGCCGGATCCGGTCGCCCAGGTCGACCGGCTCTCCGGTCGCACCACCGCTGTCACGCTCGACGCCGGGTTCGTCGAGGCGCTCACCACGCTCAAGCTCACGCCCGGCCCGATCGGGGACGCGTCGATAAGCAAGGCCGGCGTGGCGTCGTTCCCGATCACGGGCGGGAACGTGACGTACTACGAGCCCGGCTCGGTCAGCCCGTTCGTCCAGGGCGAGATCGACCACGACGGGGCCGGCCTGAGCCTCGAGGGCGGCGGCAAGCGGGTCGAGCTGACCGACTTCGTGGTCGACCCCGGCGCCTCCGTGCTGACCGGGAAGGTGACGGTCGACGGCGAGGTCGCGGCCGAGAGCGCGCCGCTGTTCTTCCTCGACGGCCGCACGCTGAACCCGCTCGAGGTCAACGAGAACGGGACCGCCGTGCTCGAGGGCACGACCGTGAAGCTCAAGGCCGAGGCGGCCGAGCTGCTGAACACGACGTTCGGCGTCGACGCGCTCGAGGAGGGCCTGGTGATCGGCGTGGCCAAGATCACCATCAACACGTCGGCCTAGTACGTCAACTGCGGCATTGAGGGGAGGCTGGTCGGGCCGCCCCGAAGGTCGATGGCGCCATTTCGTGGATATGTCACGAAAAGGCGCCAGGTGCCCTCGCGGCGCCTCGATTCGCCACCTTCCTTACCCAGCCGCAGTTGACGTTCGCACGCGCTCGAGGTGCTCGCCCTGCACCTCCACCACGCGCCGGAGGAACTCCGCGAAGCGCGCGATCTCCTCGTCCGAGTAGTCGTCGAGGATCGCGCCGGCGTCGCGCAGGTACGGGCCCATCAGCGGCTCGACCATCTCCCACACCTTCGGCGTCGCCTCGATGCGCACGCGCCGCCGATCGTTCTCGTCGCGCACGCGCCGAGCCAGTCCGGCACGCTCGAGCCGGTCGATCACCGCGGTGACGGCCCCGGTGGTCAGGCCGGCCGCGCGCGCGAGCTCGCCCGCCGTCATGCCGCCCGCCTGGTCGATCAGGTCGATGCAGCGGGCGTCGGTGCGGTTGATGCCGTAGTGGTCGGACATCGCCTGGTCCCAGTTGTCGTTCGACGTCTGGTACGCGCGGATCGCCGTGCTGAACTCCTCGACGATCGCTTCACGGTCTAAGTCTCTTGACATCTAAGTCTTTTGATAGCTAAGATACTTGCCCATGAAGACAAGTGTAAACTACCTGGCGATCGAGGCGGAAGGGCTCGTCAAGACCTATCCCGGCGACGTCCGGGCGCTCGACGGCCTCAGCCTCGCCGTGCCTGCCGGCACGATCTTCGGGCTGCTGGGTCCGAACGGCGCGGGCAAGTCGACGACCGTCAGGATCCTCACCACGCTGTCGCGGCCCGACGCCGGCCGCGCCCGCGTCGCCGGCCACGACGTCCTCGCCGACCCGGCCGCCGTGCGGCGGGCGATCGGTGTCGTCGGCCAGCGCTCCGGCGTCGACCGCGAGGCCACCGGCGCCGAGAACCTGCGGCTCCAGGGCCAGATCCACGGCCTGCGCGGGCGGCGGCTCGCCGCCCGCGCCGGCGAGCTGCTCGATCAGTTCGGCCTCGCGGACGCGGCCGGCAGGCTCGTGCGCACCTACTCGGGCGGCATGCAGCGGCGCCTCGACATCGCGATGGCGCTCGTGCACCGGCCGCAGGTCCTGTTCCTCGACGAGCCGACCACCGGGCTCGACCCCGAGGTCCGCGTCGAGATGTGGCGGGAGATCGAGCGGCTCGCGCGCGACGAGGGCCTCTCGATCCTGCTCACGACGCACTACCTCGAGGAGGCCGACCGGCTGGCGGCCGACCTGGCGATCGTCGACCGCGGCCGCGTCGTCGCCGGCGGCTCGCCGGAGCGGCTCAAGGCCGAGCTGCGCGGCGACTCGATTCACGTCGAGCTCGCGTTCCCCGCCAACGGGGCCGTCCACGCGGCGCTCGAGCCGCTGGACGCCATCCGCGAGCTGGTGATCGACGGCGCGTCGCTGCACGCGCGCGCCGACGAGGGCGCCCGCGCGGTGCCGCTCGTGCTCGGCGCGCTCGAGGCGCGCGGGCTCGACGTCGCGTCGGTCACGGTCTCGCGCCCCTCGCTCGTCGACGTTTACCTCCGCCACGCGGGAAGGAGCTTCGAATGACCGTCGACGTCCACCACCGGCACGAGGAAAGGAGCTTCGAATGACGGCCCTGCGCCACATCGGATACATGGCGGCGCGCGACCTGCGCGCCCTCTGGCGGCAGCCGTGGTACGTCGCCGTCACGCTCGTGCAGCCGGTGATCTGGCTGCTGCTGTTCGGCGAGCTGTTCAAGAGCGTCGCCGACCTCCCCGGGTTCGGCGACGAGTCCTACATCGCGTACCTGGCGCCCGGGATCGTCGTCATGTCCGCGCTGTTCTCCTCGGGCTGGAGCGGCATGTCGACGATCGAGGACATCGACCGCGGCGTTACCGACCGGCTGCTCGTCTCGCCGGTGCGGCGCGGCGCGCTGATCGCCGGCCGGGTCGCGCAGGCGGCGACGGTGATCGTGATCCAGTCGGTGATCATGGTCGGCCTCGCGCTGGCGGTCGGGGCGAGCTTCCCGGGCGGCCCCGGCGGAGTCGTGGTGCTGATCCTGGTCGCGACGCTGCTCGGCGCCGCCTTCGGGGCGCTCTCGAACTCGCTCGCGCTCGTCACCCGGCAGGAGGAGTCGCTGATCGGCGCGGTGACGTTCCTGGTGCTGCCGCTGACGTTCCTGTCGACGGCGCTGATGCGCGGCGACCTGCTGCCCGGCTGGATGCAGACGGCGGCCGACCTCAACCCGGTCGACTGGGCGATCGAGGCCGGCCGCAGCGCCACCGCGGCGAGCCCCAACTGGGGCCTGATCGCCGGGAACACGGCGCTGCTCGTCGCGCTGCTCGTGGTCTGCGGAGCGCTCGCGACCCGCGCGTTCCGCAGCTATCAGGCGAGCGTCTGAACGCCCATCGCCGCCCGGTTGTCCTGACCGCTCTCGAGCACCGACTTGAGGTTGGCGAGGAAGCCCTGCCAGCCCTGCTCGTAGCGCTCGAACTGGTCCTCGGCGGCGATGCGCTCGTGGGCGAGCGACACCCGCGTGCCGCCATTGCTCCCCGAGAGCGTGACGGTCACGCGGGAGTCGCCGGCCGGGCTCGACCACGGGTAGGCGATGCGCTCCCCGTCGACGACCTCCTCGTACGTTCCCTCCTGCACGTGGTCGTTCGCGGGGTCGGCCATGCGCCACTCGTAGCGGTAGCGGCCGCCGGCGCGGGGCTCGCTGATGCCGTCGGTGATCCACCAGCGCTTCAACTGCTCCGCGTCGGTGAGGGCGTGGAACACCACGTCGCGGGGCGCGTCGACGGTCACGGCGTGCTCGAAGGTGCGGGTGTCGGTCATGAGGACAATACTAAACCATACGGTTTAGTGTTGTCCAGCCAGGTTGTCGAGGCAGCCGATCCAGCCGCTCTCGTGGATCGCGCGGCTGCGCTCGTCGGGCAGTCCGGTGTGCTCGACAACGACGCGCGTGCGCTCGCCAAGGTCGGCGAACTCGACGACGACGAGGCTGTCGTCGCCGCTGCCGCTGAGCCAGCGCCAGCCGTAGACCAGGCGGCGCGGCGGGTCGATCTCGCGGAAGGACCATTCGAGCACCCGCTCGTCGCCGGACGGCTCGACCATCACGATCCGGTACGCGCTGCCAGGGCGCAGCTCGCCGTCGAGCCGGCTCACCGGCACGCCGGGCGGCCCCCACCAGGTGCGCAGCCGGGCGGGGTCCGTCCAGGCGTCGAAGACGTCCTCGCGCGGGGCGTGGATGACGCGCTCGACGCGCAGGTGGTCAGCGCCGCTCATCGGGCGCCGGGCCGTGGACGTGCGCCGCGAGCGAATCGAGCTGACCGCGCCAGAAGTCGGCGTAGCTCGCGATCCAGGTGCCGGCCTCCATGAGCGGCTCGCGCTCGAGCCGGCAGTATCGGGTGCGCCCGCGCTTCTCTTGGGCGACGAGCCCGGCCGCGATCAGCACGCGGACGTGCTTGCTGACCGCCGGCAGCGACATCTCGAACGGCTCGGCCAGCTGCGCGAGCGGCGTCTCGCCGGCGGCCAGCCGGGCGACGATGGCTCGGCGCGTCGGGTCGCTGAGGGCGCCGAAGACCCCGTCCAGTTGGTCAACCATTTGGTTCAGTGTAACCGGAACACGCCGTGTTGCGGCGCCCATGGAGCGAACTCCTCCTGGCCGTCCGGGAGGGCCTCGTGCGCGCCGATGACGAGCGCGCTGCCGGGCGCCATGACGCTCGCGATCCGTCGCAGCGTCGCGCGCTGCACGACGTCGTCGAAATAGGTGAACGCCACGTTGCGGCACAGGACGAGATCGAACGGGCCCGCGGGCGGCTCGTCGCGGACGTCGTGCCGCGCGAAGATGACGCGGCGGCGGTATCGCGTATCGAGCACCCCGTCTCTGAACGCCTCGTTGCGCAGCGCCGCCGGCAGCTCGCGAAGCGCCGACGGCGGGTAGCGGGCCGCCTCGGCGCGGCGCAGCACGGCGGGGTCGACATCGGTGGCGAGGATCTCGAGGTCGTCGCGAAGGAGCGCCAGCGTGTACGGCTCCTCGCCGCTTGAACAGCCCGCGCTCCACACCCGCGCACCGTGCCCGACGACCCCCGCGAGGAACTCGAACACCCCGCGGTCGCGGTTGAACCTGCTGATCGTGACGTTGGTGAGCCCGTCGAGCACCCGCCACTCGTCCGGGTGGCGCTCGAGGTGGTCGCGGTACGCCGCGAGCGAGTCGAGGCCGAGCTCGGCGGCCCGGCGCCGCACGCGCCGGCACACCTGGCGACGGACCTTGCGATAGCCGGCCCAGCGCCGCCCGAGCCCCGGCAGCGCCCACTGCAGGAACGCGACGCAGTCCACCGGGACAGCATCGCGGGGGCGAAGACCTCCGGCGCACGTCCTACCGTCAACGTGATGGATCGCGCCCTCGCCCTCCTCCGCGACCTCGCCGGCCCCGAGGCCGAGTTCCGCGACCACCAGCTCGAGGCGGTGCGCGATCTCGTGGAGGACCACGCGCGCGTGCTGTGCGTGCAGCGGACCGGCTGGGGCAAATCGGCCGTCTACTTCATCGCCGCCGCGCTGCTGCGGGAGGGCGGAGCCGGGCCGGCGTTGATCGTCTCGCCGCTGCTGGCCCTGATGCGCAACCAGATCGCGGCCGCGGAGCGACTCGGGATCCGCGCCCACACGATCAACTCGACCAACCGCGAGGCGTGGGACGAGGTCCGCTCGCTGCTGGAGGCCGACGCCGTCGACCTGCTGCTGATCAGCCCCGAGCGGCTCGACAACCCGCAGTTCCGCTCCCAGATGCTGCCGCTGTTCTCCGAGCGCGTCGGGCTGCTGGTGATCGACGAGGCGCACTGCATCAGCGACTGGGGGCACGACTTCCGGCCCGACTACCGGCGCCTGGAGGAGATGCTCGCCCGGCTGCCCGACGGCGTGGCGGTGCTGTGCACGACCGCGACCGCCAACGACCGCGTCGTGGCCGACGTCGAGGAGCAGCTGCGCGCCGGGCACGCCGGCCTGCGCACGTACCGCGGTCCGCTCGGCCGCGCCAGCCTTCGCCTCGAGGTGGTCGAGCTGTCCGGGCAGGCGGACCGGCTCGCGTGGCTCGCGACGCACCTGCCTCAGATGCCGGGCTCGGGCATCGTCTACACGCTCACGAAGCGCGACGCCGAGCTGGTCGCCGACTGGCTCGGCGGCCGGGGGATCGCCGCCGAGGCCTACAGCGGCGAGATCGAGAGCGAGCGGCGGATCGAGGTCGAGGAGCGGCTGCTGCGCAACGACCTCAAGGCCGTCGTGGCCACCAGCGCGCTAGGCATGGGCTACGACAAGCCCGACCTCGGCTTCGTCGTCCACTACCAGGCGCCCGGCTCGGTGATCTCGTACTACCAGCAGGTCGGCCGCGCCGGCCGCGCGGTCGAGCGCGCCGAGGTCGTGCTCCTGCGCGGCGCGGAGGACCGCCGGATCCAGGACGTCTTCATCCAGCAGGCGTTCCCGCCGCGCGAGCTCGTCGACCGCGTCCTCCAACGCATCGAGGCCGGCGGCGCCACGGCGCGCGAGCTGATGGCCGAGATCAACCTCGGCCGCGGGCGGATCGACGCGCTGCTGAAGGTGCTCGACGTCGAGGGCGCGATCGAGCGCGACGGCAGCCGCTGGCTGCCGCGACCCGGTTCCGGCTGGAGCTACGACGCCGAGCGCTACGCGCGCGTGACCGCGCTGCGGCGGTGCGAGCAGGAGGCGATGGCCGCCTTCGGGGCCGACGGGCGCTGCCTGATGCGCGCGCTGCAGGAGGAGCTCGACGACCCCGATCCGGCCGACTGCGGGCGCTGCGCGGTCTGCGCCGGCGCACGCTACGACGGCCCGCTCGACCCGGCGCTGGTCCGCGAGGCGGCACTGCTCCTGCGCTCGCGGCCGATCGTGCTGGAGACCAAGAAGATGGCGCCCGACGAGACCGGCGCCATGCGCAAGATCCCTGAGGACGTCCGCGCCGAGGAGGGCCGCGCGCTGGCGCGGCTCGGCGACGGCGGCTGGGACCCGGTCGTCCAGGCCGGCCGCCGCGAAGGCCGGTTCGACGGCGAGCTGGTCGACGCCGCCGCCGAGGTCGTGCGCGCGTGGCGCACCGGCGCCGAGTGGGTGACGGCGGTCCCCTCGCACCGCTCGGGCG
>JBKOYW010000247.1:0-3081 GCA_046744275.1 Actinomycetota bacterium | reverse complement strand
TTCGAGGCCGAGCTGACCCACATCCTGCTGCACCAGATCGCGGCGTTCAACTCGCCCGTGTGGTTCAACGTGGGCTTCGAGGAGTCCCCGCAGTGCTCGGCCTGCTTCATCCTCTCGGTCGAGGACACGATGGACTCGATCCTCGACTGGAACACGCGCGAGGGCCGGATCTTCAGCGGCGGTTCAGGGTCGGGCATCAACCTCTCCAACATCCGCGGGTCGATGGAGCCCCTGGCCAAGGGCGGCACCGCGTCCGGGCCGGTCTCGTTCATGCGCGGGGCGGACTCGTGGGCGGGCACGATCAAGTCCGGCGGCAAGACGCGGCGCGCGGCCAAGATGGTCGTGCTCGACGTCGATCACCCGGACATCCGCGAGTTCATCTGGTGCAAGGCCAAGGAAGAGGACAAGGCCGCCGCGCTGCGTGACGCCGGGTTCGACATGTCGATCGACGGCGACGGCTTCCACTCGATCCAGTACCAGAACGCGAACAACTCGGTCCGCGTCACGGACGAGTTCATGCACGCGGTCGAGGACGATGCGGACTGGCACCTGATCGCGCGCACGACCGGTGAGCCCGTCGGCGAGCCGATCAAGGCCCGCGAGCTGATGCGCGAGATCGCGGAGGCGGCGTGGCGCTGCGCCGATCCCGGCGTCCAGTACGACACGACGATCAACCAGTGGCACACGTCGCCGAACTCGGGCCGCATCAACGCGTCGAACCCGTGCAGCGAGTACATGCACGTCGACGACAGCGCGTGCAACCTGGCCTCGCTGAACCTCATGAAGTTCCGCCGGCCGGACGGGAGCTTCGACGTCGATCGCTTCAACCACACGGTCGACATCGTGTTCCTGGCGCAGGAGATCATCGTCGGGCCGTCGAGCTACCCGACCGAGGAGATCGGCCGCAACGCCCGCGCGTTCCGCCAGCTCGGCCTCGGCTACGCGAACCTCGGCGCGTTCCTGATGGCCAACGGCTTCGCCTACGACTCCGACGAGGGTCGCGGCGCGGCAGCGGCGATCACGGCGCTGATGACCGGCCGCGCATACCTGCAGTCCGCGAAGATCGCGGCGGCGATCGGCCCGTATGACCGCTACGCCGAGAACCGCGAGGCGCACAACAACGTGATGCGGATGCACCGCGACGCGTCGTACGCCGTGCCGGACGGCGTGGTGGCCGACCAGCCGCTGCTCGCCGCCGCGCGCGAGACGTGGAACGAGGCGGTCGCGGCCGGCGAGCTCTACGGCTACCGCAACGCGCAGGCGACCGTGCTCGCCCCCACCGGGACGATTTCGTTCCTGATGGACTGCGACACGACCGGCATCGAGCCCGACTTCTCGCTCGTCAAGTACAAGGAGCTGGTCGGCGGCGGCACGATGACGATCGCCAACCGCACGGTGCCGATGGCGCTGCGCACGCTCGGGTACAACGACACGCAGGTCGAGCAGATCGAGGCGTACGTGTCCGAGCACGGCACGATCGTCGGCGCGCCGGAGCTGAGCGATCAGCACCTGCCGGTGTTCGACGTCGCCGTCGGCTCGCGCGCGATCTCGCACGCCGGCCACATCAAGATGATGGGCGCCGCCCAGCCGTTCCTGTCGGGCGCGATCTCCAAGACCGTCAACCTGCCGCAGACCGCCACGGTGGAGGACATCGCGGAGGCCTACATCCAGGCGTGGAAGCTCGGCGTCAAGGCGCTGGCGATCTACCGCGACGGCTCGAAGACCGCCCAGGCGCTGCGGACCGACGCGCAGGAGGTCAAGGAGGTCAAGGCGAAGGCCGAGGCCGCCATCTCCGCCGGCGAGGAGGTCTTCACGGCCGCCGAGGTCGAGGCCCGGATCGAGGAGGCCGTCGCCAAGGCGCTCAAGCAGGCCGCGACCGGCGAGGGCGGCCCCACCCGCAAGCGGATGCCGCGTGAGCGCAAGTCGCTCACCCACAAGTTCTCGCTCGGCGGCCACGAGGGCTACATCACGGCCGGCATGTACGACGACGGCACGGTCGGCGAGATCTTCCTGACCGACATCGGCAAGGAGGGGTCGACGCTCCGCGGCATGATGAACTCGTTCGCGACGGCGATCTCGATCGCGCTCCAGTACGGAGTGCCGCTCGAGACGCTCGTGAGCAAGTTCGCCTACATGCGCTTCGACCCGGAGGGGATCACCACCAACCCGGAGATCCCGTTCGCCAAGTCGATGCCGGACTACATCATGCGCTGGCTCGCGTCGCGGTTCCTGGACGCCGACATCCAGGAGGAGCTCGGCATCCTCACGCCGGAGGTGCGCGCCAAGAAGACGGCGGAGGACATCACGTCAGGCGCCGACGGCGGCTCGTCCGGCCCGGCCAACGGCGGCAACGCGGTCACGACGACTCCGGCGCCCCAGCCGGCCGCGTCCGCGATGACCGACTCGCCACCCGTCGTCCCGGCCCGCATGATCGGCCTCGACCTCGGCCCCGCGTGCAACCAGTGCGGCGGCATGATGCAGCGCACCGGCTCGTGCTACACGTGCTCGAGCTGCGGCAACAACACCGGCTGCGGCTGAGCTGATCTGTCGGGGGTCGACGCGTTGTCCTCGCATGGCAACGCGTCGACCGGGCGCCGGCTCGGAGCCGGCGCCCTCATCTTTGGATCAGGCGGCCACGCGACGCGCGCGCACGCGCTGGCGGCGGGCGATTCCCGCGGCGCTGCCAGCGACCATGCCGGCGGCGGCGAAGCCGCCGCCCAGCAGGAGCCAGACGCTCTCGTCGCTGCCGCCGTCGTCCGCCGGGACAGCGGACGCGGGCCTGGTCAGCGGCTGGGGGTCGACCGGCCACGTCGGCTGGCCGGGCTGGATCTTCGGCGCCGGCTCGTAGCGCCCCGTCGTCCCCGCCGGGTCCCCAGAGCGGTCGGTGCGATCGGGCGTCTCGCGGTAGGGGAAGGCGTCCTCGATAGGCGCGCCGGTGTGGGCACCGGCGTCGCGGGCGTGAGTGTCGCGGGCGTGATCGTCACCGAGGGCGGGCGACGCGGCGATGGCGCCGGTCGTGAGGACGGCGGCGAGCGTGGTGATGCGCTTCATCTTTCTTCAGCTCCTTTGAGGGCTTCTCCT
>JBKOYW010000325.1:0-11143 GCA_046744275.1 Actinomycetota bacterium | reverse complement strand
GGGTGACCATCCGCGCGCCGGCGCCGGCCGCCGCCAGCACCACGTCGGCGGTCGCGTCGGTGTGGCCGACGCTGACGAGCACGCCCGCGTCGCGCAGCTGCGAGATCGCGTCCAGCGCCCCGGCTCGCTCGGGCGCCAGCGTGAGCAGCGCGAGCGTGCCCGGCTCGAGCAGCGCCGCGATCCGGTCCGGCGTCGGATCGCAGAACAGCTCCGCGTCGTGCGCCCCGCGGCGCTCGGCCGCCAGGAACGGGCCTTCGACGTGGACGCCGAGGATCCGCGCCCCCTCGCCGCCCATCGCGTCGCCGGCGCGCCGGAGGCCGTCCTGGAGATCCTCGATCGGCGCGGTGATGAGGGTCGGGAGGAACGCGGTGACACCGGTCTCCGGCAGCCGCCGCGCCACCGTGCGCCACTCGTCCGGCCCGCTGTCGCCGAAGTCGACGCCGAAGAAGCCGTTCACCTGCAGGTCGATGAGGCCGGGCGCGAGGATGCCGTCGGGCAGCGCGAGGTCGCCGCCGCCGGGACGCACCTCGGCGATCCGCCCGTCCTCGACCACCACGGAGGCGTCGGCCACGAGCCCGTCGGGGGTGAGGATCTGCGGCGCGGCGATGATCACGCCGCGCACTCTATGAGGCGGCGTCAGTCGGCCGCGATCGTCACGTTGCGGCCCGCCTCCTTGGCGGCCGCGAGCGCGTCGTGGCAGCGGGCGAGCAGCAGCTCGGCCGGCTCGTCGCCGTCCCAGCGGGCGACGCCGGCCGACGCGGTCTGGCCGCGCGGCGTCGCCGCGCGCACGCGGTCGAGCACGTCGACCGCCTCACCGAGCCCGCAGCCGGGCAGCAGCAAGCCGAACTCGGTGCCCTCCATGCGGGCGAGCAGATCGACCTCGCGCAGCTCGCCGCGCCAGCGCGAGGCGGTCTCCTTGATCAGCCGGTCGCCCTCGCGCTCGCCGCGCAGCATGTTGAACGCGCTCATGTGGTCGATGTCGATCACCGCCACGGCCAGCGGCGTCTCGCCGCGGCGGGCGCGCGCCAGCTCGCGCGGCATCTCCTCGTCCCAGACGCGGCGCGTGACCAGCCCGGTCAGCGCGTCGGTCAGCGCGAGCGCGCCCATGCGGCTGCGCAGCGTCGCGTGCTCGATCGTCACCGCGGCCTGCGCCGCGAGCAGCCGGAGCACGCCGGCCGGCGCGTCGGGCAGCGCCTCCAGCGGCACCTGCCACACGACGATCAGCACGCCCGCGACCTGGCCGTCGCGCAGCACCGGCTCGAACACCGCCGAGCGGGCGCCGGTCGCCTCCACGAGCGGCGCGGCGAGCGCCGGGTGGGTGCGGGCGTCGGCGACGAAGTAGGTCTCCTTGGAGGTGAACGCGCGGCCCGGGCCGGACGGCGCGTCGCCGCGCGGCTGGATCGTCACCGGCGCGATCTCGACGCCCGACATGGCGGTCGAGACGAACTCGCGGCCGGCGGGCTCGAGCAGGAAGGCGACCGGGGCGCCGGCGACCTCGCAGGCGGCCTCGCAGACGGCGGTGCGCGCGTCTTCGCCGGTCGCCAATGCGCGGGCGACGCGGCCGATCGCGCCCATCCCGCGCGCCTGGTCGCGCAGCATGTCGTTGAAGCGCCGCAGGTCGCGCTCGTTGCTCTCGCGCTCGAGCTCGGAGGCGAGCACGCGCGCGAGCATCAGGAAGAGCTGCTCGTCGGCGTCCGTGAACGGCTCGACCGAGTGGCGCAGCGCGGCGAGCGAGCCGACCCGCGTGCCGTCCGACAGCTCGAGCGGCACGCCGAGGTAGGCGCGCGCGCCCACGCGCTCCTGCATCGGGAGCGAGGCGTAGACGGGATCGCGGTTGACGTCGTTGCACACCCGCGGCGCGCGGTCCTCCGCCATGTGGGAGCAGAACGCGTCGCCGAGCGGGATCGCGAGGTTCGAGCGCAGGCCGACGCCGGTGCCGTTGCGGGTGTCCACGATCCGGTGGATGAACTGGCCGCGGTCGAGGTGCGCAAGGTAGAGCACCGCGTCGGGAAGGTGGCGCTCGAGCAGGTCGAGCACGGAGCGGGTGGCGTCGGCAAAGGACCGGTACGTCGCCGAGGTCGCGGCAGCCGCCGCCTGAATCGCGCTTGCGTCCACCAGGCCATTGTCGACGCTCCCCTCGCGCCCTCAAATGGGAAATCCGTCTAGGGTCCGGACCGCACCATGAAGCTCGCCACCTTCACCGACCCCGGGAGCAACCAGCCGCGCGCCGGCGAGATCCGCGGCGACGAGATCGTGAGCTTCGAGTCGGGCACCGTGCGCGACCGCCTCGCGTCCGGCGACCGCACACCGGCGACCGGCAGGGCGTTCGCGCTCGCCGACGTCGAGCTGCTGGCTCCGGTCCCGCGTCCGCGGGCGATCTTCGGCATCGGCCTCAACTACGCAGCCCATGCCGCCGAGTCGGGCAAGGAGCCGCCGGAGTTCCCGATGGTGTTCATGAAGCTCCCGACCTCGAGCGTTCCGCCGGCCGGCCCGGTCCGGCGGCCGGGCGTGGTCGAGCAGCTCGACTACGAGGCCGAGCTGGTGGTCGTGATCGGCGGCGGCGGCGAGATCGCGGGATTCGCCGTGGCCGACGACGTCAGCGCCCGCGATCTCCAGGGCCGCGAGCCGCAGTGGACGCGCGCCAAGGGCTTCGACACCTCGTGCCCCTGGGGTCCGTGGATCACCACCGTCGACGAGCTGCCGGACGCGAACGGCCTCCGCATCGGCTCATGGGTCAACGGCGAGCAGCGCCAGGACTCCACCACCGACGATCTCATCTTCGGCCCGCGGGAGCTGGTGCGGTTCATCTCCGAGACCTGCACGCTCGAGCCCGGCGACATCATCCTCACCGGCACGCCCGAGGGCGTCGGGATGGCGATGAGCCCGCCGCAGTTCCTCGAGCCGGGTGACACGGTGCGGATCGAGATCGAGCGCCTCGGCTCGATCGAGCACCGCATCAGTGCGTCTTGATGACGCGGTCGATGAGGCCGTACTCGGCGGCCTGCTCGGCGGTGAAGAAGCGGTCGCGCTCCATGTCGCGGTGCACGGTCTCCTCTTCCTGCTTGGTGTGCTTCGCGTAGATCTCGTCGACCCGCTTGCGGGTCTTGAGGATCTCGGCCGCGTGGATCTCGATGTCGGTCGACTGGCCCTCGAAGCCCGCTGACGGCTGGTGGATGAGGATGCGGGAGTTTGGCAGCGACATGCGCTTGCCGGCGGCTCCGCCGGCGAGCAGCAGCGAGCCCATCGACATCGCGATCCCGACGCACATCGTCGCCACGTCGGGCTTGATGAACTGCATCGTGTCGTAGATCGCCAGACCCGCGTAGATCGAGCCGCCCGGCGAGTTGATGTAGATCGAGATGTCCTTGTCCGGGTCCTGCGACTCGAGGTGCAGGAGCTGGGCGACGATCAGGTTCGCCACCTGGTCGTCGACCGGGCTGCCGAGGAAGACGATGCGCTCGTTGAGCAGCCGCGAGTAGATGTCGAACTCGCGCTCGCCGCGGGCGGTGCGCTCGATGACCATGGGGACCAGGGGCATGGCGGCTGATACTAGACGGCGCTACGCGGCTGCGGGCGAACCGGCGCGCAGCCGCCCCAGGAGCCGCTCGATCCGGCGGCCGACGCTGCGGCGGTCGAGCCGCAGCGTGTCGGCCACGTCGCCCGGGGGCGTGCCGTCCACCAGCATCGCGAGCAGGGCGAGGTCCTCGGGGTCGATCCGGTGGGCTGCCGCGTCGAGATCGTGCGCCTCGAGCGGCGGCATCGACGTGTCGCCGCGCGCGACCACGCGGATCGCGTCGAAGAGCTCCTCGGGCGCGGCCGCCTTGTCGACCAGGCCGTCGGCGCCGGCCACGCGCGCGAGCAGCACGAGCGCGCCGTCGGGGTCGGCCGTGTAGATGATCACCCGCGGCGCGCGCGGGAGCGCCTTCAGCCGGCGTGTGAGCGAGAGGCCGTCGCCGTCGAGCAGGTGATGCTCGAGCAGGACGACGCTCGGCCGGAGGCGCGCGACCAGCTCGATCCCGTCGTGCACGCCGTTCGCGGCGCCGACCGGGATCAGGCCCGGCTCGGTGCGAAGGAGCATCGCCAGCCCGGCCCGGACGGCCGGCTGGGGATCCACGATGGCGATCCGGGTCACGGCGTGCACCCTTCCAATTGGGCCTGAACCAGGCGTAAAGGAGGTGTGAGCGCCATGAACCCATAGGGTTTCGCGGATGCGGAGGAGAATCCTCGCGGCCGCCACGGCGCTGACCGTGCTCGCCGCGCCGGCGGCAGCGGAGGCCGCCAAGCCGGGCTATCGCGCCGAGGTGCGGCGCACCACGGGCGGATGGGCGCACGTCAAGGCGAACGACTACGGATCGCTGGGCTTCGGCTACGGCTACGCGTATGCGCAGGACCAGCTGTGCGAGCTGGCCGACATCGTCGTCACCGTCAACGCGCAGCGCTCGCGCTACTTCGGGCCGCAGGACGGCAACCTCGAATCCGACTTCTTCTTCCAGCGCATCAAGGACATGCGCACGGTGCAGCGGCTCGCCCGCCGCAAACCGCCGCACGGGCCGTCGAAGATCGTGCGCGACACGGTCCGCGGCTTCGTCGCCGGCTACAACGCCTACCTGCGCCGGACGGGACGCGCGAAGCTCCCGGATCCCACCTGCCGCGGCAAGCGCTGGGTGCGCCCGATCACGGCGCTCGACATGTACCGGCGCTTCTACCAGCTCGGCCTGCGCGCGAGCTCGGGCAACTTCCTCGACGAGATCGTGGCTGCGGCGCCGCCCTCCGCCGGCTCGGCGCGCGCCACCCGCGCGCCCGATCCGCAGGCGTTCGAGCGCCGCCTAGGCCCCGCCACGATGGGCTCGAACGCGTACGGCATCGGGCGCGACGGCGCCCGCGGCGAGCGCGCGCTGGTGCTCGGCAACCCGCACTTCCCGTGGCAGGGGTCCGAGCGCTGGTACGAGGTGCACCTGACGATCCCCGGCAAGCTCGATGTGATGGGCGCGGCACTCCAAGGCGTGCCCGCGGTCAACATCGGCTTCACGAAGGGCGTCGCCTGGAGCCACACGGTCTCGACCGCCCGCCGGTTCACGCCGTACGAGCTGAACCTGCGGGGCGGGCGCCCGACGCACTACTGGGTCGACGGGCGGCCGGTCGCGATGCGCGAGCGGACGGTCCGCGTGCGCGTGCGCGGCGGCGGCGTCCGCCGCCACACGTTCTACGAGACGCGCTGGGGGCCGGTGTTCTCGTTCGAGCTGGCCGGGCTGACGTGGACCGCCGAGCACGCCTACGCGCTCGCCGACGTCAACGCCGACAACTTCCGGCTCGTCAACCAGTGGGCCGAGTACGACAAGGCGCAGTCCGCGCGCGACCTCGAGCGCGCGTACCGCAAGGTCCAGGGCAACCCGTGGGTGAACACGATCGCCGCGGACTCGACCGGCAGCGCGTACTACGCCGATGAGTCGGTCGTCCCGAACGTCGATGCGGACCTCCAGGCCGACTGCACGGCCGACCGCCCGCTTGCGGCGGTCCTGCTCACGCAGGGCGTCGTGCTGCTCGACGGCTCGCGCAAGGCGTGCCGCTGGAAGCGCGACCCCGACGCCCTCGCGCCCGGGATCATCGGCCCGAAGGGGCTGCCGCGCGTCACCCGCACGGACTACGTCGAGAACTCCAACGACTCGTACTGGCTGCCGAGCGCGCGCTTCCGGATCGACGGCTACCCGCGCATCATCGGCGGCGAGGGCACGCAGCGGCTCCTTCGCACAAGGCTCGGCCTCACGCTGGCCGAGCAGCGACTGGCCGGCGCGGACGGGCTCGGCGAGCCGGGCTTCACGCTCGAGACGCTCCAGCAGGTGATGTTCGGCAACCGCAACCTCAGCGCCGAGCTGGCGCGCGGGGCGACCGTGGCGGCCTGCCAGGCGAGCGCCCGCGCCGACCTGGCCGAGGCATGCACGGTGCTGGCGGCGTGGGACACGCGCGCAAACATCGACTCGCGCGGCGCCGTGCTGTGGCGCGAGTACTGGTCGCGGCTGACCGCGGCGCAGGTGCCGTGGGTGGTCGCGTACGACCCGTCCGACCCGGTCGGGACGCCGCGCGGGATCGACCAGTCGAGCCCGAAGGTGCTGACCGCGCTGACCGGCGCGGTCGAGGACCTGCGCGCAAAGGGCATCGCGCTCGACGTCCCGCTCGGCGACCTCCAGGCCGAGCCGCGCGGCAGCGAGCGGATCCCGATCCACGGCTGCAGCGAGAACGAGGGCTGCTTCAACATCATCACCACCGAGCGCGACGCGGGCGGGCGGTACGACCCGTTCACCGGCTCCTCGTACGTCATGACCGCGGCGTTCGACGAGCAGGGCCGCGTGCGAGGCGAGGCGATCCTGTCGTACTCGCTGTCCGAGAACCCGACGTCGGAGCACTACGCGGACCAGACCCGGCTGTTCTCGCAGAAGCAGTGGCTGCCGATGCGGTTCACCGAGCGGTCGATCCGGCGCGACGAGGACTACGAGCGGACGGTGGTGACCGGGAGACGATGAGCGACGAGGCGCGCGGCGCCGCCCTCGTCGTCGCCGCCGTCACCTCGCTGCAGTTCGGGGCCGGATACGCGGTCACGCTGTTCGACGAGCTCGGCCCAGCGGGCACGGCGTTCCTGCGGCTGACGATCGCCGCCGTCGTGCTCGTCGCGCTGTGGCGCCCGCGGGTGCGGGGCCACCCGGCCGGCGACCTGCGGCTGGCCGGCGCGTTCGGGATCACGCTCGGCCTGATGAACCTGTGCATCTACGAAGCGATGGACCGGATCCCGCTCGGCATCGCGGTGACGATCGAGTTCTGGGGCCCGCTGGCCGTCGCCGTCGCCGGGTCGCGGCGACTGCTGGACCTGCTGTGGGTCGTGCTGGCGGCATGCGGGATCGTGCTGCTGGCGGACCCCGGCGGAGGGTCGCTCGACGCCGCCGGGATCGCGTTCGCGCTCGCCGCCGGCGGGCTGTGGGCGGGCTACATCGTGCTCTCCGCGCGCACGGGGCGGGTGTTCCCGGGCGGCTCGGGCCTGGCCATCGCGATGGTGTTCGGCGCGCTGGTCACGCTGCCCGCGGGCATCGGCGCGGATCTGCTCGCCCCGGAGATGCTGGCGGCCGGCGCGGCGGTGGCGCTCCTCTCGTCGGTGATCCCGTACTCGCTCGAGCTGGAGGCGCTGCGGCGCCTGCCGGCGCGCGTGTTCGGCGTCCTGATGTCGCTCGAGCCGGCGGTCGCCGCCCTCGCCGGCCTCATCGTGCTCGACCAGGCGCTCGGCGGCACGGAGTGGCTCGCGATCGCGCTGGTCGTGGTGGCCAGCGCGGGCGCCACCGCGCGGTAGCCTCACGCCCCTGTTCGAGCTCACCGTCCCGAACGTCCTGACGGTCTTCCGGATCCTGCTGGTTCCGGTGCTGGTCACCGCGCTGCTCTCGGGCTTCTCGAGCGACGCGCTGGCGGCCGGCGTGTTCGTGCTCGCCAGCTTCACCGACGCGCTCGACGGCTGGCTCGCGCGCCGGAACCGCAGCGAGTCGAACTTCGGCAAGCTGATGGACCCGCTCGCGGACAAGCTGCTCGTCACCAGCGCGCTCGTCTCGCTCGTCGCGCTCGACCGCCTCCAGGCGTGGGTGGCGATGGTGATCATCGCGCGCGAGTTCGCGGTCACCGGCCTGCGGCAGATGGCGATCGAGCAGGGGCATGTGCTGGCGGCGAGCGTGTGGGGGAAGGTCAAGACCGTCCTCCAGATCGCGATGGTGCTGGCGCTGATCGCGGTCGACGGCTCGCCGGCGTGGGTCGACGCCCTCGTCTACGTGACGGTTGCCGTCACCGTCTACTCCGGCGCCGACTACTTCTTCGGCTTCCGCGCCCTGATCAACGCACGACCGGTGAGTGCGCGGGGAGTTACACGACGGTGAGCCTGCCGCTCATCGCAGGTAGGCCTGCGCGACCATGCGGTCGAAGTCGTGCACCGTGCTTTCGACTTCGGTGTAGCGGCCGGGCGTGTAGCCGGCCGAGCCGAGGCCGAGCTGCGAGAGCTCGCAGACGTGCCAGTCCTGGCGATTGACGAGGTCCCAGAAGTCGACGGCGTCGTGCGCGTCGAACCCGTCGCGCTCCATCGTCTCGGGCTCGAAGAACCACTCGCAGACGACCTCGGTGCGGCTGGCGCCGCGCGGCCACAGCGTGTGCAGCATCACGTAATCGGGATGCAGAGAGATCAGGCAGTTCGGAAAGATCGCGAAGTAGAGGACCTTGCGCGGGTCGACGCCGGCGATGTTGGGCCGCGTCGGCTCGCCGCCGTTGGTCGCCATCGTCGCGGCGCCCTCGTTGAGCGTCATCGAGCCGCCGCACCAGGCTCCCGGGCCTTCGTAGTCGACGCCGGTCAGGTAGTGGCTGAGTCGGTTGAGCTCGGGGTGCACGCCCGGGCAGTGCAGGCACTCTGAGTAGTTCTCGACGATCGCCTTCCAGTTGGCCTTGACGTCGTAGTCGATCCGGGCGGCCCGCACAAGGTCGGGGGTGCGGTAGCGGTCGAGCTCGGTGGCGAGGCTTCCCACGTGGTCGGCGAGCGGCGGCGCCTCGCCGGAGGCGTCCGCGAACACGAGCCCGCCGCGCGTCTCGGTGCGGATGCCGCGCAGGCCGTTGCAGGCGGGGTCGAAGTCGTGCAGCTCCTGCGTGTGGGGCGCGTTCGTGAGCCTCCCGTCGAAGCCGTACGTCCACGCGTGATACGGGCACTGCAGGCGGCGCTTGGTGCCCTCGCGGTCGGTGACCAGCCGGGCGCCGCGGTGGCGGCAGACGTTGTAGAAGCCGCGCTCGCCGATGAACAGCAGGCTCTCGCCGGCCACCTCGGCTGTGACGAAGTCGCCGCGGCCCGCGAACGCGGAGACGTGGCCGACGCACATCCATCCACCGAGGAAGAGATGGCGCGCCTCCCAATCGGCGACGGCCTCGTCGATGTAGGCGCGCTGCGGGAGCAGTGATGCCTCCAGCAGCGGTTGCAGGGTCGGGGCGAGCTCGTCCGCGGTGAACGGCGCCTCGGTCGCGACGGCCATGTGCCGCAGCGTAATGACTGGAAGGGTGTCGCTGCGATGGCCGTCCTCGAAGACGCCCGCGTGCTCACCTGAAGGGCGGTTTGGTGATGGCACCGGGCGTCTACAGGCTCTACTGCTCGCTCCCCGACCACGAGCAGCTAGGGATGAAGGCCGACGTGACGGTCCGCTAGGCGCGCCCGTCGAGCCACTCGCGCATCGAGACGTGATGCGACGAGTGCTCGCCCGACCGCAGCTCGCGCCGCATCTCGCCGAGCAGCCCGAACCGCTCGGCGGTCACGTTGTGCTGGTGGATCGTTTCCAGGTTCTCCTGGCGGGCCGACACGAAGTGGCGGTCGGTGAGGATCGGGAGGCGCTCGACCACGCCGCGCACCATCTCGCGCACGCAGTCCTCGACGAACCGCGGCCGGCGGTGCGCCTTCTCGACCACCGCGCCCTCGTCGGAGCGCTTCATCAGCTCGTAGATCTCGGAGGACATCGAGTCCTCGACGATCGCCAGCAGCGTCTCGGCGTCGATGTCGGTGTCGCAGTCCTCGGGGCAGCCGATGTGGAGCGTGCCGAGGCCGCGCTGGTTGTGCGTGGCGACCGGGACCGCGTCGAAGATCCGCTCGATCTCGTCGTCGTCGAAGCCGTCGCCGGACAGGCGCTCGCGCGCCCGCGCCTGGACGAGCGTCTGGGCGCACGGGCAGGCCGTCATCCCCTGCGCACGGACGCCCACGAGCCGGCGCGTGCCCGCCTCGCTGGCCACCGCGACGCCCAGCAGCGAGTAGATCTCCTGCGTGATGATCCCGGACTCGGGCGCGGGCTTGTGCTCGGGATAGCGCGCCTCGATGTGGACCTCGGCGCGGCGCGCGCCCTGGCGATCCCGGACCTTCTCTGCGATGTGCTGGGCCAGCGTCTCTGCCCGCAGCGCGGCCTCGCCGATCACCACCTCGCCGATCGCGTCGTTGACCACTTCCTCGAAGCGCGACATGTGCGCGCCCTTCTGCTGCGGGCCGAGGTCGACGAAGCAGTCGAGCCGCGCGGAGTACAGCTGCTCGCTGCCGTTGGCCTGGATTCGGATGACCTTCTCGACGTTCGTGACGCCGACGCGCGAGAGCGAGACCGGGAGTGTCGGGGTCTGCGCCTGGACGTCTTCCAGTGTGATTTCCGACATCGCGCTCTCAAGGCTAGTACTTCGCGATTTCCCGTCCCCGACTAGGGATTTCAGCGAGAAATACCCATTCGGACAGGACAGATGCCGTATCGCGTGCTACAAAGCCGGGCAGAGAGGCGACGGACGGCCTTGTGCCCCGGCCCCATTTCGCGACGTGCGTCGCGGCGCGCAGCACGGCTGCACATAGACATAAGACGGAAGGAGCGACCCGTGGAGGCGGGGTGCGCTCGACGTTGACGTC
This sequence comes from Actinomycetota bacterium, assembly GCA_046744275.1. Lineage (GTDB taxonomy): Bacteria > Actinomycetota > Thermoleophilia > Solirubrobacterales > Solirubrobacteraceae > DASSUW01. The sequence continues at coordinate 714 of JBKOYW010000325.1, read as the reverse complement.
CCGAAGGATTCGAGGGATTTGGGCACCAAGACCGAAGCACTGCTCGCGAGCGATGTCTCGATCGTCGACATCGACGAGCTTCGCCCGCTGATTCTTGAGGGCCAGGAGCGGGGGTTCCTGACCTTCGAGCAGATCACCTCTTGTCTCGAAGAGGTGGAGGTCACGAAGGAGCAGGTCGCCGAGCTGCACGCCTACCTGGAGGACCAGGGGATCGACGTCGTGAACGCCGAGGACGGGCGTCCCGCGATCGCGGAGGGCGGCAGGTTCGAGTCCGCTGCGACGCGGGAGAAGCTTTCCGACGCGCCGCGCAAGCCGGAGATCGACCTGACCGTCGAGCCGAGCCTGGATTCGCTGCGGCTCTACCTGCGGTCGATCGGCCGCGTCCAGCTGCTGACCGCCGAGCGCGAGGTGGCGCTGGCTCAGCGGATCGAGCGCGGTGACCTCGTGGCGAAGCAGGAGATGGTGGAGGCGAACCTTCGCCTCGTCGTCTCCATCGCCAAGGGCTATCTCGGCCGTGGCCTTTCCTTCCTGGACCTGATCCAGGAGGGCTCGCTCGGCCTCATCCGCGCGGTGGAGAAGTTCGACTACCGCCGCGGATACAAGTTCTCGACCTACGCGACCTGGTGGATCCGCCAGGCGGTGACGCGGGCGATCGCGGACAAGGGCCGCACGATCCGCATCCCCGTCCACATGGTGGAGAAGCTCAACAAGGTC
>JBKOYW010000389.1:0-7813 GCA_046744275.1 Actinomycetota bacterium | reverse complement strand
GAGCCGCTCGTCGCCGAGCAGGTTCAGCGGCTCGACCCCGAGCGCCCGGTTGACGAGGTTGAGCAGGCCGAAGTCGGGCTGGACCATGAACACCCAGATCAGCGCCGCCAGCACGACGGGCGCGAGCGACGGCAGGTAGATGACCGTACGCACGACCGCGCCGCCTCGGGTCACGCGCCGGAGGAGGAGCGCGAGCCCGAGTGCGAGCGAGAGCGTGACCGGCACCACCATCGCCGTGTAGACGACGGTGTTGCGCAGGCTGCGCGTGAGCGAGGGATCGGAGAGCGCCTGGCTCCAGTTCTCCAGGCCGACCCACGTCGGCGGCCCGAGCACGCCGCCCTGCAGGAACGACTGCCGGACGACCCACACCACGGGCACCAGCAGGAACAGCGAGAAGAAGCACAGGCTCGGCGCGAGGAACGCGAACGCGACCGCGTTGCGGCGCAGCGCGTGACGCCTTCGTGCCGCCTGCAGCCCTGTCACGCCGCAGCCAGCTCGTCGATCTTCGCGTTGGCGTCGCGAACCATCGTCGCCCCGTCCTTGCGGCCGCGCACCATGAGCTCGAACTCCTCCGTGAACACGCGCAGCGCGTCGATCATCTTCGGCACGCCGCGAACCGCCCGGCCTTTCGGGTGGAACTCCTCCATGAGCTTCTGCGGGACCGCGAACTTCTCCGTCTTCGGGTAGATCCGGTCGACCACGTCGGTCCGGCACGGCTGCAGGACGCCGTCGAGCAGGCGGTCGTAGTCGATGATCTTGTCGGGCGCCGTGAGGTACTTGACGTACTCGAACGCCTCGGCCGGTGTCTTCGAGCGGGCGGCGATGTGGAAGGACTCGAGGCCGACGACCACGTGGTTGCCTCCCGGCCCGGGCGGGACCGGGTAGACGTCCCACTCGAACGGCAGCGTCTTGCCCTCGGCCGAGCCGGTGATGAGCGCTGCATTCCCGCCGCTGTGGTACATCGCCACGCGGCCGGCGCGGAACAGCGCCTCCTGGCCGGCGCGGTCGTACTGGCCGGGCGGCGGCGTGACCTTGTCGTCGATGTGCAGCGCCCGCAGGAACTCCATCGCGGCGGCGGCGTCGGGCGTGTCGAGCGCGCCGTGCGTGCCCTCCTCGTCGAGGAAGTCGGCACCGGCGTTGAACACGTAGTTCATGAGCTCCTGGTAGGCGAAGTCCGTGAACGTGGTCGCGACCGCGTAGCCGTATGCCTTGCCCTGCGTGGTCGCATTGGCCGCCTCGCGCATCGCCTCGTAGGAGGAGCTCCAGTCGTCGACGCCGGCCTTCGCCATCAGGTCCTTGTTGACGTAGATGGCCGAGTAGACGCCGGTCAGCCACGGGATGCCCCAGATCTTGTCCTGGTAGGTGAGCGCGTCCCAGTAGCGCTGCGGCACCGCCTCGCGCGTGGGCGCGTAGTCGTCGCTGTTGACGTAGTCCGTGACGTCGAGGAACGCGCCCTGGCTGGCGAGCTTCGCCCAGAACGAGTCGCTCATGTGCAGCAGGTCGGGCGGGCGGTCGCCGGCGTAGGCCGTGGTGAGCTGCGGCACCATGCTGCCCCAGTCGAAGAGCGACGGTTTGACCTCGATCTTCGGCTGCTTGGCCTTGAACTCGGCCGCGTAGCGGCGCTGGATCTCGAGGTCGTCGGCGGCGAGCGGGCCTGTGAGGAAGCGGACCGTCCCGCCCTTGACGGCCGCGCCGGGCTGCGGCTCCTCGTCGTCGTCGCCGCCGCATGCGGCCAGCGTGCCGCCGGAGGCGAGCACGAGCCCCGTCGCCGCCGAGCTGCGCAGGAACTGGCGGCGGGTGGAGTGCGGTCCTGGCTGCATCTGCGTCCCTCTCCTCCGAGTCGGTGATCCGCCCAACGGCCTCGTACGCCGCGGGTGCCACCGCAGCGATCGTGCGCCGCGGACGACCCTTCGTGGGCCGCGGGCGGCACGAGAGATTGGATCACTCGTTCTCCGGGACGGTCAACAGCCAAGCCAGTCACTCGCCGAGCGAGGGATCTCCCTCGACCGCGGCCTGCAGCGGCACCGCCGCGGTCAGCAGCAGCCCGCCGTCGACGAGCAGCGACGCGCCCGTGCAGTAGGCGGCGTCCGGGCCGGCCAGGTACGCGATCGCGGCGGCCACCTCCTCAGGACCGCCGGGGCGGCCGGCCGGGATCTGCGGCAGCGCGACGGACGCCGGGTCGATGCCGGCCTTGCCGGTCATCGGCGTCGCGATGTGGCCGGGCGCGACGGCGTTGACCGTGATCCCGTGGCGGGCCAGCTCGAGCGCCATCACCCGTGTGAGCATCCCGAGCCCAGCCTTGGCGGCGCTGTACGCGGCCGCGTGGGACAGCGGCTCGCGCTCGTGGACCGACGTCACGTTCACGATCCGCCCGCCGCGCCGGGCGGCGACCATCCGGCGCGCGGCGGCCTGGGCGGCGACGAACGGACCAGTCAGGTTGACCTCGAGCGCCCGCCGCCAGCCGTCGAGCCGGTCGTCGAGCACGGCCGCGCGGTGGTTGGCGCCGGCGTTGTTGACGAGCACGTCCAGGCCGCCGAGCGCGTCCGCCAGCTCGTCGACGACGGCGGCGACCTGCTCGCCGGCGGTGAGGTCGAGCCGCGCGACGTGGGCTCGCCGGCCCTGGGCGACGACCAGCCGCGCGGTTTCCTCCGCGCCCGCGCCGTCGGTGTGCCAGGTGATGCCGACGTCATGCCCGCGGGCGGCGAGCGCGACGGCCGTCGCGCGGCCGATGCCGGAGTCCGAGCCCGTGACGATGGCGGTCATGAGGCGAGCGCCTTCATCGCGGTGAGCAGCTCGATATCCGCGCGCGCCTGCTCGGGCGGCGTACGGCACGTCGCTCCGGCGACCACGCAGTCGTGGAAGTGCTCGAGCTGGCGGACGTAGCTCTCCCGCCAGCTGCGCTGCTCGTGGGTGGCGCCGCCGCGTGTGCGTCGGCGGTACACCGTCGGCGCCTTGTGGAGGTACGGCGCCGGGAACTCGAGCTCGCGGATGTGTTCGCGCGAGTAGACGGCGATGTGCTGCCGGAAGTCGCCGAGCCCGTCGATCCGCAGCCAGGCCAGCGTCCAGCGGACGCCGTCCGCGAGCACGACGGTGCCTCCGCCGGCGAGGCCGTCCGCACGGGCGAAGCCGTCGACCGCGCGGCCGGAGGATCCCAGCAGCCCGTGGACGGCGTTGACGTCGTGGACGAGCGCGCCGAGGAACACGTCCGCGGGCCGGTCGACCGCGCCGGGCGGGCCGAAGTCGGCGGCCAGCCCGGGGTCGTAGGTCGTGGTGGTCACGTGCAGGAGCTCGTCCGTGAGGTCGTTCTGGAGCGCCTCGTACGCCGGGTCGAAGCGCTTCATGTAGCCGACCTGGACCACCAGGCCGGTGCGGTCGCGCGCCTCGACGATCCGGTCGGCGTCCTCCACGGTCGTGCACAACGGCTTCTCGACCAGCACGTGCAGGCCGGCGGCAAGCGCGTCGAGCACGATCTCGGCGTGCGTGGGGTCGGGAGAGCAGACGAGCACGGTGTCGGCGACGGCGCGCTCGATCAGCTCACGGTGATCGCGGAGTGCGAGCCCGATCCCGTAAAGGTGCGCCACGCGACGCCGGACGTCCTCGTCGGGCTCCGCGAGCGCGACGACCTCGAAGCGCGCGTCCAGGCCCGCGAGCTGCGGCAGGTGCACCACCTGGGCGACCAGCCCCGCACCGACCACCGCGATCCGCAGCCTCCGCACGCGGTGATTGGATCACCCGTTTTCCGGGACGGACAGGCCCAGATCCGTCCCTCGCGTGGCGAGACGGTTCGGCCCTGCGGCGTCGAGCCTCGGCAGCAGCCGGTCGAGCCGGCGCGGGAACCACCAGTTGGCATCGCCGACCAGCTTCATCGTGGCCGGCACGAGGATCATCCGCACGATCGTGGCGTCGATGAAGATCGCGGTGGCTAGCCCGAGGCCGAACATCTTGACGCTTGGATCGCCGTCCAGCACGAAGCCGAGGAAGACCGAGATCATGATCAGGGCGGCCGACGTGATCACCCGCGCCGTTCCGGCAATGCCATGGACGACCGAGGCCTGGTTGTCACCGGTCAGCAGGTAGTGCTCGCGCACCCGGGAGAGCAGGAACACCTCGTAGTCCATCGAGAGCCCGAACAGGATCGCGAACATGAAGACGGGGATGAACGGGACGATCGGCACGGTGGACTCCAAGCCGATCAGCCCGCCGCCCCAGCCCCACTGGAACACCATGACCAGAACGCCGTAGGCGGCGCCGATGCTGAGGAGGTTCAACAGCGCCGCCTTCAACGGCACGAGAATCGACCGGAACACCAGCGTGAGCAGCAGGAACGACAGCAGGATCACGGCGGCGAGGAACAGCGGCAGCCGATCGCCGAGCCGGTCGCCGATGTCGGCCCAGCTCGCCGTGTGACCGCCGACGTGGGCGCCCGCCGGCAGCACCTCCGCGCGGAGACGCCGGATGGTGGCGAACGTGGCGTCGTCCTGGGGCGCGGTCGTTGGGTAAGCGAGAAGCGTCGCCACGCCGGCGTTCACCTCGGGAGGCGCGACGGCGGCGATGCCCGGATCGACCGTCACCGCGGCCCGCACACGTCCGGCCACCCCGGGATCTCCGGCGGCTTCGACGGCGATGACCAGCGGGCCGTTGATGCCCGGGCCGAATCCCCGGGCGACGAGATCGTGGGCGCGACGCTCGGTCCGGGTGTCGGGCAGGTTGCCTTCGTCGGGGGAGCCGAGACGCAGGGCGAGCACCGGTGCGGACAGCGCCAGGAGGAGGATCGTGCCGCCGATGGCATACCGCGCGGCGTGCGCGGACACGTGGTCGCCCCAGCGCCTCCAGCCGGCGCCCACCCTGACGCGATCCATCCGCCGGCGGGCGATCCGGTGCCCGGCGAGTCCCAGGAACGCGGGAAGCAACGTGACCGAGGCGACCACCATGATGAGGACGACGACCGAGACGGCGATGCCGGCGGCGGTCAGGAACGGCACCCCGGCGACGGCCAGCCCGAGGATCGCGATGACGACGGTGCCGCCGGCGAAGATGACGGCCTGGCCTGCGGTCGCGACGGCGTGGCCGACCGACTCCTCGACGGCCACGCCTCGCGCGAGGCGCTCTCGGTGTCGCGTGACGAGGAACAGGGCGTAGTCGATCCCGATGCCGAGGCCGATCATGCTCGCCAGCTGGGGAGCCCAGCTTGGGATCGGCATCACGTACGCGACGAGCGACATCGAGCTGACGCCGAGAGCGACGCCGAACAGCGCGATCGCGATCGGAAGGCCCATGGCGATGAGCGATCCGAACGCAACGAGCAGGATGAGCGCCGCGGCGACCAGGCCGATCGCCTCGCCGATCCCGACCTGTGCCTCCTCGAACGCGAAGAACAGGTCACCGCCCGTCTCGATCTGCAGCGGCGAGCCCTCTCGCGCCTCGTCGACGAACCGCTTGAGGCGGTCGAGGTCGGCCTTGCTCAGCTCCTCGATCGCCGGATACTGGAGGCGGACGAGCGCGACGCGGCCGTCCGGCGAGATCGCCGGATCGGCGGTGCCAAGCACGTTCGGCAGGGCCTCGGCGCCGGCCCGGAGCTCGGCCAGCGCGGCCCGCGCGCCGGAGTTGCGGAACGTCCGACCCTTGTCGAGCGGCGTCACGACCACCTGAGCGGTCAGCCCGGCCCGGTCCGAGCGGGCGGCCGTCATCAGGGCGGCCGCCTGCTGGGAGTCCAGGCCCGGAACGTCGAACGAGTCGTCGAAGTCGCGGCCGAAGGCTCCGGACGCCGCGATCACGAGCGCGGCGGCCACGAGCCAGGCTCCGATCGCGACCCAGGGGCGACGGGCGGCGGACCGGCCGAGGCGGTAGAGAGCGTGCGACATGACGCCGATCGTGCCGCGACGAAGCGGCCGCGACCATCGGGCGTTCGGTCACATTCGAGCCGGTCTTCCGGCCGAGCCGTCGTTCGTACTTCCGGCCGATGCGCGTCCCGCGCCGGATCTCTACGGTGGGCCCGTGGTGAGCAGCGCCCTCCGGTCGTTCTGGGCCGAGCCGCGGGCTCCGAATCCGCCTGCCCGCGTATGGCGGGACTGGGTGCTGGTGGCCGTGCTGGTCGTGGCGGCGATCTTCGAGCAGATCTTCCGCGAGGACTTGGTCTGGCCGCCCGCCGGGTTCATCGAGTGCGTGGGGTTCGCGTTCACGCTCCTGTGGCGGCGCACGCATCCGCTCCTCGTGACCACGGCTGTGTTCGGAGGCCACTTGCTGCTCGACCTCGCGTCGCGCCTGGACACCGGCGAATCGGCGGGCCTGTACACGTCCGTGTACCTGCTCCTGCTCCCCTACGCGCTGCTCCGCTGGGGCTCAGGCCGCGAGGCGACGATCGGGATGGCGATCGTGCTCGTCGGTCATGTCGTCACGGAGATCGTCGCGTCCGGCGGCGCCGACGCGGTGATCGGCGTTCCGTTCCTCCTCCTCCCCGCCGCGCTCGGCGCCTCGATGCGCTATCGCTCCAGCGCCCGGGTCCGCGAGGCCGACCAGGTCAAGCTCCGCGAGCGTGAGCAGCTCGCGCGCGAGCTGCATGACACGGTCGCCCACCATGTCTCGGCCATCGCCATCCAGGCGCAGGCCGGCCGCACCCTTGCGGCATCTCGACCGGACGCCGCGGTGGACGCCCTCGAGGTGATCGAGGAGGCGGCCTCGCGCACGCTCGAGGAGATGCGCGCCATGATCGAGACGCTCCGCCAGGAGGCCGACCTCGCTCCCCAGCGCGGCGTCGCCGACATCGAGCGGCTCGCTCGCGCCGGAAGCGGGCCGCGTGTCGACGTGGAGCTGGTCGGCGACCTCCACGACCTCCGGCCGCTGGTCGGGGCCGCGATCTACCGCATCGCCCAGGAGTCGATCACCAACGCGGTCAGGCATGCACGCCACGCGACCCGCATCGACGTCCGCGTCGCCGGCGACCGCGAGAGCGTCCGCCTGACCGTCCGCGACGACGGTGCCGCCGGCCCCTCCGGCGCCGGCTCGACGTCGGGCTACGGCGTCGTCGGCATGACCGAGCGAGCCACGCTCCTCGGGGGCACGCTCGAGGCCGGCCCGAGCGCGGACGGCGGCTGGACGGTCACCGCGGTACTGCCGAGGACCAGATGACCATCCGCGTGCTCGTCGCCGACGACCAGGACCTCGTCCGCGCCGGGCTGAGGATGATCCTCGACGCGCAGCCGGACATCGAGGTGGTCGGCGAGGCCGCCGACGGCCGCGAAGCGGTGGCCCTCGCCCGCGAGCTCCGCCCCGACGTGTGCCTGCTCGACATCCGCATGCCGGACGTCGACGGCATCGAGGCCACTCGGCAGCTCGCGGGACCCGACGTCGCCGACCCGATCGCGATCGTCGTCATCACGACGTTCGACCTCGACGAGTACGTGCACGGCGCCCTCAAAGCGGGCGCCCGCGGGTTCCTGCTCAAGGACGCCGGGCCCGAGCTCCTGGTCCAGGCGATCCAGTCCGCCGCGAGCGGCGACGCGCTCATCGCACCGAGCGTGACGGCTCGGCTCCTCGCCGCGTTCTCCGACGCGCTCACGGCCACGCCGCCGGCCCAGCCGGTCGAACCGCTGACCGCCCGCGAGGAGGAGGTCCTGCTGCGGGTCGCCCGCGGCCGGACCAACGCCGAGATCGCCGACGAGCTCTACATCAGCCTCAGCACCGCGAAGACGCACCTCGCCAGCCTCATGGGCAAGCTCGGCGCCCGGAACCGCGTCGAGCTCGCCATGTGGGCCTACGAGACGGAGCGCATCAAGGGCTAGCCGAGCGCGGCGCGGAGGGCGTCGCGCGCGGCCTC
>JBKOYW010000379.1:0-3962 GCA_046744275.1 Actinomycetota bacterium | reverse complement strand
GCGCTGGGCCGGCACCCGCGCCGCGAACCTCGTGCGCTCGCCCGAGCGCGCCGATGCGGCCACCGGCGAGCGCGCGGCGGCGCTCGCACGCGAGCTCGTCGAGCAGCTCGGCCGCATGCGCGGCGCGGCGATGAAGATCGGCCAGGTCCTCTCCACCGTCGACTTCACGGCGATCCCGGAGGCCGACCGCGAGCAGTTCAAGCGCACGCTCGCGACGCTCCGCGACGACGTCCCGCCGCTCGCGTTCAACAAGATCGAGAAGCTCGTCCGCTCCGAGCTGGGCGGGCCGGTGAGCGCCAACTTCGCCGAGTTCGAGCACGAGGCCTTCGCGGCCGCCTCGATCGGCCAGGTCCACCGCGCCGTCACGCACGACGGCGAGCCCGTGGCCGTGAAGATCCAGTACCCCGGCATGGCCGAGGCAGTCGAGATCGACCTGCGCAACCTCGGCCTGCTGCTGCCGCTGGTCAAGCGGCTCGCGCCGGGGCTCGACGTCCGCGCGCTCGCCGCCGAGCTGCGCGAGCGCGTCGCCGAGGAGCTCGACTACGAGATCGAGGCCCAGAACCACCGCACGGTCGCGCGCGCCTGGCGCGGGCATCCGTTCGCGCACGTGCCCGCCGTGCATACCGACCTGTCGAGCCGCCGCGTGCTCGTCACCGAGCTGCTCGAGGGCGCCCGCTTCGAGGAGGTCAAGCGCCTCGGGGACGCCGAGCGCGACCGCTTCGGCGAGATCGTCTTCCGCTTCTTCTTCGGGACCCTCACCCACCTCGGCCGCGCCTCGGGCGACCCGCATCCCGGCAACTACCTGCTGCTCGCCGACGGGCGCGTCGGGTTCCTCGACTTCGGACTCATGCGCGTGGTCGACCCCGGCGACCTCGCAGCCGAGCACGCGGTCGCGCGCGCCGCCGCGGCGGGCGACGCCGCCGCCGTGCACCGCGGCATGACCGCGCTCGGCTACCTCCCGGAGCCGTCGCAGTTTGACCCGCAGCGCCTGCTGACCCAGCTCCTCGTCGGCGCCGAGTGGTACTTCGAGCCCGGCGAGCGCCGGATCACGCCGGCCTACGTGACCGGGCTGATGGAGCGCAGCCGGGAGTTCATCGACGACCTCCGGCGCATGACGCTCCCGCCCCAGGCGCTGCTCATCCGCCGCATGGAGGGCCTCGTGTTCCAGACGCTCGGCGAGCTGCGCGCCGCCGCGGATTGGGCCGCTCTCGGCGCCGAGTACCACGCCGGCGCCGACCCGTCGACACCGCTCGGCGAGCAGGACGCCGAGTTCTGGCGCGCGTGGCGCCCGCTTCGGGCCGCGGCCTAGCGCCTGGCGTCCAGCTCGGCGTAGCGCCGCGAGAACGCCTCGGCCGCCTCGTCGGGCGGCCACGCGTCCAGCTCGAGGTCGAGCGGCTCGACGCCCTCCAGCTCCGGCCAGTGCCAGTCCTCGGCGCTGAACGTCCGGCGCTCGGTGGCGAGCAGCGCACGGTCGACGCGCTTGATCTCCGGAACGTCCGGCTTGATCCCGAAGCGCTCGCGGATCACGAGCTCGAGCTCGTCCTCGGCCGCCTTGAACGCGGCGCCGAGCTGGCTGCGGTGCTTGAGCGGATGCGGCATGTCGCCCAGGTAGGCCTCGGTGGCGTCGTGCATGAGGGCGGCGAAGGCGTCCTCGACGTCCCCGCCGCGCTCCTCGACGAGCCGGGACACGATCACGGAGTGCTGGGCGACCGAGTAGAAGACGCGGCTGTGGCCGCCGAACCGGCATTGGTTGGCGAGCGCGCGGGCGATGTCACCGGCGTCGAGCTGGGCGGGATCGGGGTCGAACGGGTTCACCCAGCGGCCCGAGACGGTCTGCAGGTAGGGCCCGGGAGCGGGCGGCGACGACATCCCGTGGATGATACGTCATTCGTATGACCCGGCGCCGACCACACTCCAGCGGTGAGCATCCGGTGGCGACGCGGCGTCCGACCACGCCTCGCCGCGGTCGCCGATCAGGCACCGCTAGCCGCGCGACGGCGGCCCGGGCCCTCGGAGCCCGGGCCGCGACGCGCAGCGATCGCTATGGGTAGATGGTCTCGCCCGCCTCGAGCATCGCGACGAACTTCGCGAGCCGCCGCGCCCGCGTCTCCGGCTTCTTGGCGCCCTCGAGCCGGTACAGGATCGCGTAGCGGTTCTGGCTGCTGAGCCCGGCGAAGAACGCCTTCGCCGCGGGCCGCGCGTCGAGCTCGCGCTGCAGGTCGTCCGGGACCGCGGCGCTGCGCTGACCGGCGTACGCGGCATCCCAGCGGCCGTCCGCCTTCGCCCGCTCGACCTCGGCGAGCCCGGCGGGCCGCATCCTGCCGTCGGCGATCAGCCGCTCGGCCGCCTCGCGGTTGATCCGCGACCACCGGCTGCGCGACCGCCGCGGCGTGTAGCGCTGCAGGAAGTAGCGGTCGTCGAGCCCCTCGCGGCGGCTGTCGATCCAGCCGAAGCAGAGCGCGATCTCGAGCGCCTCGGGATGGCGGACGCTCGCGATCCCGGAGCCCTGCTTGGCGATCTTGATCCACACGCCGTCGGATGCGGCGTGGTGATTCTCGAGCCACTCCTCCCACTCGGCCGGCGACGCGAACGGCATGATCGGGAGGCCGTCGTCGGCGCCCACGCGGGGCAGACTAGCTCGCGCGTCGCGCGTACGATGGGACCGTGAAGAGGATCAACTGCGTGTGCGGCCTCGTCATCGAAGCTGAGGACGACGACGAGTTCCGCCGGAAGGTGGAGGAGCACCTGCGCGTCGACCATCCGGAGCTGGTCGGCAAGGTCTCCCCCGACGACATCCTCGCGCAGGCCGAGGAGACCTAAGCAGGAGTCTTTGTCGTCTCGCCCAGCAGGCGTCGGTGGATGCCCTGCACCGCCGGGCTAGGCGCGACTCCGAGATCGTCCCGCAGCAGGACGCGCAAGCGCTCGTAAGCGAGCAACGCCTCCGCGACGTTTCCGCGCAGCTCGAGCGCCTCCATCAGGATCCGGTGACCGGTCTCACGGTAAGGGGCCAACTCGATGAGCCGGCGGGCGCATTCCTCGGCCTGTGACACTGCCGAGCCGCCGAGAGCGAGCCTCGCTGCCGCGAAGCACTCGAGCCCGCGCAGCCGAACGTCGTCGAGGCGACGCCGCCACTCGTCCAGCCACGGCCGGTCCTGACCCTGGAGCAGGGGCCGGTTGGCGACGTGATAGGCGACGCCGGCCGGACCCCAAGCCTCAGCCCACTCGCCGTTCGCGATGTGGGACTCCGCGCGGTGTGCGGCCTCCAGCGTCGCCTCGACATCGACGAACGTGCCCGGCGGCAGCACGAGCTCGATCTCCGATCGTCCGACCAGCAGCTCGGATCCGACGACACGCCGCAGCTTCGAGAGCAGCACGCTCAGGCGAGGATTGTGGTCGGGCGTCACCTCCTCGCCGTAGAGGGCGATCAGCAGCTCCTCGCGGGCGATGCGGCGGAACCGGTTGAGCACGAGGTAGGCGAACAGCAGCCGCCCGTTGGCACCCGGCAGGTCGTCCTCTACCCGCCGCGCGCCGAGCTTCACCACGAGCCGGCCGCAGAGCTGGATCCTCGAGTCGCCGGAGGGTGTCACGAGAGAAGCCTAGAGGTGAGCGGCAAGATCGCGGAAAGGTTCGGGTAACGGCGGGCTGCGACCGTCGCTCCGACCCGACTGCCAGGAGGAGCGATGGCCAAGACGTTCGAGTGCGAGAGGGACGGCGTCGTCCTTCGCGGCACCGATGACGACGAGCTGGTCGCCAACGTGCAGCGCCATGTCGCCGCAGCGCATCCCGACCTGGTCGGGAAGCTCTCGCGCGACGACATCCTCGCGGCGTCCGATGAGGCCTGACCCACAAGGAGAAGGAGGCTCGCGATGAGCGATGCCGATCAGCACAGCAGTCCCACGTCGTTCTACGCCTCACCGGCAGAGGCCACGCGCGCGCCGGCCGAGGAGTTCCTGTACCTGGCC
>JBKOYW010000026.1:0-5784 GCA_046744275.1 Actinomycetota bacterium | reverse complement strand
GACCGAGGAGGAGGGCGGCTTCGCGGGCGATCCGATCCTCGGCGTAGTGAAGGAGCTCGACCTCGGGCCGCTGCAGTCGGTCGGCGAGATCTACGTCGGCCTGCTGGCGGCGACGATCCTCTTCCTGGCCACCAACGCGGGCATCATCGGCGTGTCGCGGCTCGTCTACTCGATGGGGATCCACCGCCAGATGCCCGACGGGCTGCGCCGCCTGCACCCGCGCTTCCGGACGCCGTGGATCGGGATCCTCGTCTTCTCGGCGTTCGCGATCCTCGTCATCCTGCCGGGCCAGGAGGGGTTCCTCGGCGCGATCTACTCCTTCGGCGCGCTGCTCTCGTTCACGATGGCCCACGCGGCCGTGGTGCGGCTGCGGGTCAAGCTGCCCGACTTCCCGCGCGCCTACAAGGGGCCTGGAAACGTCATGTTCCGCGGCGTCGACTGGCCCCTGTTCGCGGTTGTCGGCGGCACCTTCACGGCGATCGCGTTCGTGGTCATCGTGGCGCTGAACGTGCCCGTGGCCGCCGCGGGCGTCGGCTGGCTGGTGGTCGGGATCCTGATCTACCTCGGGTTCCGGCGCCGCCACGGGCTCGACCTCGTCTCGACCGTCAAGGTCGCGATCCCGCAGCCCGTGGTCGACCACGAGGCCGAGTACGACTCGATCCTCGTCCCGCTGGTCGACGGCCACTACGACGAGCGCGTGATGGCGACCGCGATGAAGCTCGCGGCCGGCCGGCGGCGGGGCATCCACGTGCTCGGGCTGGTCACGGTCCCGAACGCGCTGCCGATCGACGCGACGCTGCCCGAGGAGGAGGCCGCGGTCGACTCGGCGATCGAGCAGGCGCGGATCCAGGGCGGCCGGCGCGTGTCCGGCCACCTGGAGAAGATCCGCGCCGGTCAGGCCGGCCGGCGCATCATCGAGGAGGCGACCGACATGCGCGCGTCGGCGATCGTGCTGCCGCTGCCACGGCGCATCGACGGCGCGTCGCTGTTCGGCAAGACGCTCGAGACGGTGCTGGCCGAGCGACCGTGCCGGGTGATCATCGAGTCGGCGCCCGACAGCCGGCGCGCGAAGCGCCGGCTCGGGCTCGAGCGGGAGCTCGCGCTGTGAGCGGCGCGACGCAGCTGCTGTCGGCGCTGATGATCCTCATCGGCGTGGGGATGATCGTGCGCACGGTGGCGGGCGGTGGCGGCCCGATCGCGCTCGGGCTGCTGCTCGGCGTGCTGTTCGTGGCCGCCGGCGCGGGCCGCCTGTACGCTGAGCGGCGGCCGTGAAGCCGCTCGGGAAGTCGCTCGGCGCGCCCGCCCTGGTCGGGATCGTCCAGGGCTTCGTCGCGGCGTCCGTCTACTTCGCGGTCGGCCTCGTGGCCGAGCGCGCGCTCGGCTTCTCGTGGCTGGTGTTTCTGGTCGGCGGCCTGCTGTTCGCGCTCGTCGTCGTCTCCTACGTGGAGGGCGCGTCGCTGCACCAGGAACGCGGCGGAGCGACGGTCATCGCGCGCTTCGCGTTCAACGAGCTCGTGAGCTTCATCGCCGGCTGGGCGATCTGCCTCGACTACCTGATCCTGATCGCGATCTGCGCGTTCGCGACCACCGACTACGCCGCTGTGTACTGGGGCGCGCTCGACTCCGGCGCGCCCGAGTTCCTGCTGGCTGCGGCGCTGGTGGTCTTCGTCGCCTGGTGGAACGCGCGGGCATCGGCGGCGCCGCGCTACAACCGCGCAGTACTGATCGTGCTCGGCGATCTCGCGCTCCAGCTGCTGATCGTCGGCTTCGGGCTCGTCTACCTGTTCGAGCCCGAGGTGCTCAGCGACCCGGCGTCGATCGCCGGCACGCCGTCGCTCGGGGACGTGCTGTTCGCGTTCCCGCTCGTACTGGTGGCGTTCAGCGGCCTCGACGCCTCCTCCGGCCTCGCGGGGCAGGTCGCGATCGGGCGGCGCGGCCTGCGGCGGCTGATCGCGGTGAGGATGCTGGCGGCGATCGTGCCCTACGTGGGCATCGCGCTGGTGGCCTCGGCGACGCTGCCGGACGAGCCGACGTCGATATGGATCGAGGCGCCGATGCTCGGCGTGGTCGACGACTTCTCGCAGGAGTGGCTGCGCGAGCCGTTGCGCTACATCGTGGCCGCGTCGGCGGTTCTCATCCTCGCAGCGGCGTGCAACGCGGCGATGCTCGGCGTCTCCCGGCTGGGCTACTCGCTCGCGCTGAACCGTCAGATCCCATCGCGGATCGGCTACCTGCACCCGGCGACGTCGACGCCAGTGGTGATCATCGGCATCGGCGCGTCGGTGGCCGTGCTGCTGCTCCTGACGGCCAACCTCGAGTTCCTGCTCGCCAGCTCCGCGTTCGGCGCGACGGCGGCCTTCACGATCGTCTGCCTGTCGGTCTGCCGGCTGCGCTACCGCGAGCCCGACCGCGATCGCCCGTACCGGATGCCGTTCAGCGTGCGCGTGATGGGCGGCGATCTGCCGCTCCCGGCCGCGCTCGGCACACTGCTGTCGGCCGCCGCGTTCGTCGCCGTGCTCGCGTTCCACCAGGGCGCGCGCTGGGTCGGGCTCGGCTGGATGGCGTTCGGCATCCTGCTCTACGTCTACTACCGCATCTCCGAGGACAAGCCGCTGCTGAAGCGGATCACCGTGCCGGAGAAGGTGCTCACCCGCAAGCGCGCCGAGGCCGAGTACGGCTCGATCCTCGTGCCGATCCTCGGGACCGAGCTCGACGACGACATCGTGCAGACCGCGGGCCGGCTGGCCTCCGAGGAGGACCACGACGTCGGCGAGGGCGGCGCGGTGATCGAGGCGCTGTGGGTGTTCGAGGTGCCGATGGCGCTGCCGCTCGACACGCCGGTTCCGGACGAGGAGCTCAAGCGCGCCCGCAAGGCGCTGGCGCGCGCGAAGGCGGTGGGGGAGGAGTACGAGGGCGTCGAGGTCGCGACCGCGGTGGTGCGAGCACGGCGCGCGGGCGAGGCGATCGTGCGCGAGGCTCGGCGCCGCGGGGTGGAGGCGATCGTGCTGGCCGCCGAGGAGCCGGTCCGCACCCGCGGCGGCGTCCTGTTCGGCGGCAAGCAAGGCCTGCGCGACACGTTCGTGGGCGAGACGACCCGCTATGTGGTCAACAAGGCGCCGTCGCGGGTCGTCCTAACCGCCCCGCCGGCCAAGGGCGCGGATCCCACGCGCGTCGCCGACGAGCTGATCGAGGTCCCAGCGGGCCACCTGCCCGTGCCCGACGGCTAGTGCACGTGTTCGGGCCTCGGGCGACGCCTCGGACGCGTGTACTAGGATCGCCGCGATGTTCGTCCTCGTGGTCGGAGCGGGCCGGGTCGGCTCCTCGGTGGCGACCTCGGCGCTGCGCGCCGGGCACACCGTGTCCGTCCTCGACGAGGATCCGCTCTCGCACGAGCGGCTCGACGTCGAGCTCGGCCAGTCCTGGGAGGAGGCCGGCGGGCGGTTCACGATCGGCACGGCGCTCGAGCTCGACGCCCTCGTCGAAGCCGGGATCGACCAGGCGCAGGTGTTCATCGCCTCCACGAACGGGGACAACACCAACCTCGTGGTCTCCCAGATCGCCCAGCGGCGGTTCAACGTCCCGCGCGTGATCGCCCGCGTGCTCGACCCGCGCCGCGCGGCGTGGTACTCCGAGCAGGGCGTCCAGACCATCTGCCCGACGCAGATCGCGATCGAGCAGCTCGAGCAGGCGGCGCTCGCGGAGGGGTGATGGCCGCCTCCACGACCCCCACGACCGCCTGGCGGCGTCTCGCGGCGCCGGATCGGCACCCGCCGGAGGGGCCCGTGGCTCTGCCACTGTTCCCCTCCGTCGTGCACCGCCCGGCATCCACGATCCGCGGCCAGGCGGCCGCGCGGGCCGCGGAGTCGACCATCTGATGGCCGGCCTGTACGTGATCATCGCCGGCGCCGGCAAGGTCGGCTGGAACCTCGCCCGCGAGCTGATCGAGAAGGGTCACGAGGTGACCGTCCTCGAGCAGGACCGGCGGCGCTACCTGACCGTCGAGCAGGAGCTCGAGCACGCCGTCCAGTACGGCGACGCGACCGAGCTGTGGGTCCTCGAGCGCGCCGGGATCCAGCGCGCCGACCTCGTCGTGGCGGTCACCGGCGACGACGAGGACAACCTGCTGATCTGCCAGGTCGCGAAGGAGAAGTACCTCTGCGAGCGGATCATCGCCCGCGTCAACAACCCGCGGAACCTCGAGCATTTCAAGCTGATGGGGATCCAGCCGGCCGTCTCGGCGACCGACCTGATCCTGCGGTTGATCGAGCACGAGGTGCCGCGCTACGGCCTCGTCCACCTGCTCGACCTGCCCGAGGAGCGGCTGGAGATCATCGAGCTCGTGGTGGCCGAGGACGCCCCCGCCGCGGGCCGGCGCGTGGCCGAGGTGGCGCTGCCCGACGGCGCGCTCGTGATCTCCGTCCTGCGCGACGGCAGCGGCTTCGTCCCGAAGGCCGACACCGTGGTCGAGGCCGGCGACGAGGTGCTCGTCGTGCTCGACCCCGGGCTCGAGCAGGACATCACGCGCGAGTTCGTGGGCGACAACGAGAGTGGCTGACGTCGATGTGCTGATCGTCGGCGCCGGCGCCGCGGGCGCCGCGTGCGCCGAAGCCCTGCGCGCCGGCGACTTCGGCGGCTCGATCCTGCTCGCCGGCCGCGACGTCGACCCGCCCTACGAGCGGCCGTTCTGCTCGAAGGACTACCTGCGCGGCGACGTCGGCCGCGAGCAGACCTACCTCGGGCTCCCGGACGGGCTCGACCTGCGGGTCCGCACGAGCGTGATGAAGCTCGACCCGGCGGCGCGGGTGGCGAAGCTGCCCGGCGACGAGGTCTCGTTCGGCCACGCGGTGCTGGCCACCGGCGCGAACGTGCGGCGGCTGCGGGTCGACGGCGCCGAGCTCGAGGGCATCCACTACCTGCGCGCGCTCGGCAACGCCGACGCGATCCGGGCCGACTCGGCCGAGGCCGAGCGCGTCGTGCTCGTCGGCGGCTCATACATCGCCTGCGAGGTCGCCGCCTCCCTGACCGCCCGGGGCAAGCAGTGCACGCTGGTCATGCAGGAGGAGCTGCCGCTCTCGCTCGGCTTCGGGCGCACGGCGGGGGAGTTCTTCGCGGGGGTGCTGCGCGAGCACGGAGTGGACTGGGTCGGCGGCGACGGGCTCGGGCGCTTCGAGGGCGACGGCCGCGTGCAGCGGGTGGTGACGGAGTCGGGCCGGGCGCTCGACGCCGACCTCGTGGTGATGGGAACCGGCGCGGTCCCGGACGTGATGCTGGCCCGCTCGGCCGGGCTCGAGCTGGGGGAGACGGGCGGGATCGCGTGCTCGTCGCGGCTCGAGACCTCGGCTTCGGACGTGTGGGCGGCCGGCGACGCGTGCGAGTACGACTCGGTGGTGCACGGCCGCCGGCTGCGGGTCGAGCACTGGGAGGTCGCGCGCGCCCAGGGCGCGGCGGTCGCGGCGGCGATCATGGGCTCCCAGGAGCCGTTCGCCGAGATCCCCTACTTCTGGTCTGACCTCGCCGACTGGTGCACGCTCGAGTACGTCGGGCCGGCGGACGAGTGGGACCAGGAGGTGATTCGCGGCTCGACCGCCGACGGCGAGTTCACGATCTTCTACCTGCGTGGCGGACGCGTTGCGGCCGCGCTGACGGTGGGGCGCTCGGACGACCTCGACCGCGCCCGCGAGCTGATGCTCTCGGGCGAGACGGTCGACGCCGACTCGCTCTAGCCGCCGCTCGCGCTGCGCGGCAGGCGGATCGCGTCGCCGTCCTCGACGCGCGGCTCGGGCG
>JBKOYW010000375.1:0-5218 GCA_046744275.1 Actinomycetota bacterium | reverse complement strand
GCCCCGGGCTCGGCGGCGGCGGCCGGTGCCGCGGCCGGGGCGCCGGTCATGATGCGCTCGTCGAGCGCGCTCAGGAACTGGTCGGTCGTGCGGCGCGCGGCGGCGCCCATCAGCCGCTGGCCGACGCCCGCCAGCGGCCCGGTCACGGTCGCGTCGGCCTCGTAGCTCATGTGGGCGCCCTGGCCGTCGGCGGTCAGGCGCATGCGCGCCTCGGTCGTCACGGATCCCGGCCGTCCGCTGGCGCTGGCGCGCACGGTGCACGCCTCGCGCTCGATCTTGTCGGTCAGGGCGAAGGTCCCCTCGTACGTGCCCCGCACCGCGCCGACCCCGACGTCGACGGTGATCGCGTACTCGTCCGGCCCGGTCGGCTCCAGCCGTCGTGCGCCGGGGAGCGTGGCGGCGAGGATCTCGGGGTCCTGCAGCGCGTCCCACACCTGCTCGCGCGAGGCCTTGAACGCGTGCTCGCCGCTCACCTTCATGCCGTCAGCCTCTTCTTCTGCACCTTGCCCATCTCGTTGCGGGGGAGCTCGTCGAGGAAGCGCACCACGCGCGGGCGCTTGTGCGGGGTCAGCAGGTCGGCGACGTGGCCGGCAAGCTCGTCCTCGGACGGCGCCTCGCCCTCCCTGGTCACGATCCAGGCCACGATCCGCTCGCCGAGGTCGGGGTCGGGCTCTCCGGTCACGGCGGCCTCCTTGACGGCCGGGTGCTCGAGCAGCGCACCCTCGATCTCGCCCGCGCCGATCTTGAAGCCGCCGCTCTTGATCAGGTCCGTCGCGCGGCGGCCGACGATGCGGATGTAGCCGTCGGGCGCGCGGGTGGCGAGGTCGCCGGTCTTGAACCAGCCGTCGACGACCGCCTCGGCGGTGGCGTCCGGTCGGTTGAGGTACTCGAGGAACAGGTTCGGGCCGCGGACGTGGATCTCGCCGATCGTCTCGTCGTCGGCCGCGTCGATCGCGTTGCCGTCGTCGTCCACGAGCCGGATGTCGACGTCCTTCAGCGGCGGCCCGACGTAGCCCGGCCGCCGCTCGCCGGAGGCGCGCACGCCGGTGTTCATGAGCGTCTCGGTCATCCCGTAGCGCTCGGCGATCTGCTGGCCGGTGAGGCGCTCGATCCGCTCGTGCTCGATTGCCGGTAGCGCGGCGGAGCCGGACACGAGCAGCCGGGCCTGGCCGAGCGCGCGGCAGATCTCCGGCTGCTGCTCGGCCTCGGCGGCGAGGCGGTGGTACATGGTCGGGACCGCGAACAGCATCGTCGCGTCGCCGTCCAGCGCGTTCGCGGCGCCCTCGGCGCTGAACCGGCCGAGGTGGAGCACTCCACCGCCCCGCCGCACCGGCCCGAGCGTGCCGAGGATCAGCCCGTGGACGTGGAAGAGCGGCAGCCCGTGCGCCACGACGTCCTGATCGGTCCACTCCCACGCGTCGGCCAGCGCGTCGAGGTTGGACGCGATCGCGCGCCGCGGCAGCACGGCGCCCTTCGGCGGGCCGGTCGTGCCGGAGGTGTAGACGACGATCGCCGGCGCCTCGTCGGGCGGCTCGTCGGGGACGTCGCCGCCCTTGGCCTCGAGGTCGACGTCGACCCGCCCACGCTCGGTGACCGCCATGGGCACGTCGGTGCCCGGCGGGCAGAGGACGAGCTCGGGGTCGGAGTCCGAGAGGATGTGGCGGAGCTCGCTCGTCCCGGCCTTCGGGTTGATCGGCGTGACCGGGACGCCGGCCAGCAGCGAGCCGATCACCCCGACCGCGATCTCGGGCTCGTTCACGGCCCAGGCCGCGACCCGCTGTTTGCCGCTCACCTGCTCCGCCACGGCCGTCGCCGCGTCACGCAGCTGCCGGTAGGTCAGCTCGCGGTCCTTGAACCGCAGCGCGACCTTGTCGGGCGGATCCGTCAGCGCCGGGAACAGCACGCGGGGAGACTAACTCCCACCCATCCGCACGCGCACCTGAACCAGGCAGTCCAGCGTCCCGTCCTTCGCCGACAGCGCGACGGCCTCCAGCGTCCCGGTCTGGCGGTTCGCCGGCGGATAGGTGAAGTCGGTGTTCCACCGGCGCATGAACGCGGTCTCGGGCTTCTGGCGGTGGATGCGGCCCCCGTTGCGGCGCAGGCGGACCACGAGCGAGTGCTCGAACAGGTTGCGCTCGCGGCCCTCGGCGGTCACGCGGTCGGGCGTCACCTGGTGGTTGTCGAGCCGCAGGCAGCCGCCGCGGCCGCGCACGATCTCGGCGGCGTCGCTCGGCGGCCGCGACTTGTAGAGGTCGAGCACGAGCCGCTCCGGGCCGTGCTGCGCGAAGTACTCGACGTATTTGAAGCGCCGGTCGGCGCCCGTCAGCCGGATCGTGATGCGCCGGCCGCTGGTCTGCGCGATGCGCGCGAACACGCCCTCGTCGCGCACCGGGTCGGCGGTCGTGCGCACGCCCGGGCGCGTCAGCGGCAGGCGGACGAAGCCGTCCGGGAACGGATTCGGATCGGTGGCGTTGACCTCGCCGGTCTCGACCCGCCCGCCGGTGAAGTCGACCACCACGCGCACGAAAGCCGGGTGATCGGCGATCCGGATCTCTTGCGCGGTCAGCGCAGCCGCGGCCTGCGGCGCGAGCCCTCCGGCCGCCAGCAGCGCCAGCCCGAACGCGAACAGCAGCCGCCTCATCGCGCCGAGCATATGCCCGCCCCGCGCGGCGCTGCAAGACTCCTATCCATGCACGGCCGGAACACCAAGATCGTCGCCACCCTTGGTCCGGCCACGGACCCGCCCGGGCGGCTGGACGAGATGATCGCGGCGGGGCTCGACTGCGCCCGCCTCAACTGCTCGCACGGCACGAACGACGACCTACGGCGGCGGGCGCGCGACGTCCGCGCGGCCGCCGAGCGCGCCGGGCGGCCGATCGGGCTGCTGTTCGATCTCCAGGGCCCGAAGCTGCGGCTGTCGGCCGAGACCGAGGCGCGCGGGCTGGTCGTCGACGAGACGGTGGTGTTCTGCGGCGACGACTCGGCCGGCGGCGGCCGTGTCGTCGTCGACTTCGAGGACTTCGCCGGGCTCGTGACCGAGCGCTCGGAGATCGTCATCGGCGACGGCGTGCCGCGCCTGTCGGTCGACCGTGTGCACGAGGGCGAGGTCGTCGCCCGCGTGCGTTCGGCCGGACCGCTGTCGCCGCGCAAGGGCATCAACGTGACCTGGGCGCGGCCGGAGCTCCCGGCGATCACGCCGAAGGACGTCGACGACCTCGCGCTCGCCGCCGAGCTCGGCGCCGACTTCGTCGCGCTTTCCTTCGTGCGCTCGGCCGCCGACCTCGAGCAGCTCCGGGCGCGCCTGGAGGCGCACGGGTCCCAGGCGCGCATCGTGGCCAAGATCGAGAAGGTCGAGGCCTACCAGCAGCTCGACGACATCATCGGCGTCACCGACGCGGTGATGGTCGCCCGCGGCGACTACGGCATCGAGGCCGGCGTCGCGCACGTACCGCTGATGCAGAAGGACACGATCTACCGCGCCACCCAGGCCGGCAAGCTCGTGATCACGGCGACCCAGATGCTCGAGTCGATGATCAACGCGCCCGAGCCGACGAGGGCGGAGGCTGCCGACGTCGCCAACGCGGTGATCGACGGGACGTCCGCGGTGATGCTCTCGGCCGAGACCAGCGTCGGCACGTACCCGGTGGAGGCCGTGCGCGCGATGGCGGAGATCGCCAAGGCAGCCGAGCAGGCGCCGGAGATCCACGGCCGCGCCCGTGGGACCGTCGGCGAGACGGCCGCCGCGGCGGTCATGCACGCGGCCGTCGAGCTGGCCGACGAGGTCGACGCCGCGGCGCTCGTCGTCCCGACCTCGACCGGCGGCGCCGCCCGCGCATGCGCGAAGTACCGCCGCCGCCGTCCGATCATCGCCCTCGCCTACGAGTCGCGCGCCGCGAACCAGCTCACGCTCGAGTGGGGCGTCCACCCCGCCGCCGTCGAGGTGGCCGACACGGTCGACGACATGATCGACGGGGCGCTGGTCGCCGCCCGCGAGTTCGCCGGACTACCGAGCGGCGCGTGCGTGATCGTCACCGCCGGCCGCCAGACCGGCACGCCGGGCGGGACCAACCTGATCATGGTCCGCGAGATCCCCTAGACCAGGGACATCATCGGCCGGGCGTCCGTGCGCTCGTGGCCGGCCACCAGCTCGAACAGCTCCCCGGCGCGGTCCATCTCGTCGTCGTCCATCGCGGCGTGGTGGAGCATCACGCCGACCCGAGTGAGGTCACCGCCCGCCGGATCGTCAACTGGATCTACGCGTGGCAGCGCATCGGCACGGTCCGCGACGAGCTCGCATTGACGGAGCGGATCGCCGCCGAGGCCCGGCACGTCCGCGAGACGCTCACGCCCGAGCGCAACCACCGCACGCTCGAGCTGCACGCGCTCGCGATCGTCGGCTTCGCGTTCGAGGACGCCGAGCTGCTCGCCTTCGCCATCGCCGAGCTCGACCGCAACCTCGCCGAGGACTTCCTGCCCGACGGCGTCCACCGCGAGTGCTCGACGCACTACCACATGATCGCCCTGCGCTCGTTCGCCGGCCTGCGCGAGAACGCGCGCCGCCACGGGTCGCTCTGCCCGACGGGTTCGACGAGCGCCTGCGGCGCGCGAGCGAGTTCGCCGTGCACTGCCGACGGCCCGACGGCACGATCCCGGCGCTTCTCGGACGCCGACACCGGCGTCTACCGCGAGCTGCTCGAGCTGCTCGGCGCGGAGCCCGGCGGCGAACGCTCGGCGAGCTTCCCCGACGGCGGCTACTTCACCCAGCGCAGCGGCTGGGAAGAGGACGCCCGCTTCCTGATCTTCGACTGCGGCCCCCTCGGCGACGGCGGCCACGGCCACTACGACCTGCTCAGCGTCGAGGTCTGCGCGGGCGGCCGGCCGCTGATCGTCGATCCCGGACGCTTCACGTACGCCGACGACACCTCCGCCGCTGGTTCAAGGGACCGCCGCCCATAACGCGGTCTGCGTGCACGGGCTCGACCAGACGCCGTACGCACGGAAGGCGCCCAGCGGGCCGGCGGCACAACCCCGCTTCCTCGGCAGCGCCTGCTGGAGGCGTCGCACGAGTCGCCAGAGCGGCGGATCGTCTACGCGTCGTCCTCGTCGATCTACGGCGAGTCGGAGAGCTTCCCACGCCCGAAGACGCGGCGCCGCAGCCGCTCTCCCCGTACGGCGTGACGAAGCTCGCCGCCGAGCAGCTGTGCCGGCTCTACCACGC
>JBKOYW010000449.1:0-9337 GCA_046744275.1 Actinomycetota bacterium | reverse complement strand
GACGACGGCCGCGCGGTCGCCGAGCGGGCGCTCGACTCGGGCGCCGCCGCCGAGCGCTTCGCGGCCATGGTCGCCGGCCTCGGCGGGCCCGCCGACCTGATGGACGCGCCGGACGAGCACCACGCCGCCGCGCCTGTCGTGCGCGCCGCAGCCCCCGAGCGCCCCGGCACCGTCACGGGCATGGACTGCCGCGCCGTCGGCCTCGTCGTCACCGGCCTCGGCGGCAACCGCCGCCGCGAGGACGACGCGATCGACCCGGCAGTCGGACTCACCGAGATCGCCCCGACCGGCGCGCAGGTCGGCCCCGACCGGCCGCTGGCGATCGTCCACGCGGCGAGCGACGCCGCCGCCGACGAGGCGATCGCTGCGCTGCGCGCCGCCGTGACCGTCGGCAACGAGGCGCCGCCCGAGCGACCCGTGATCGCGGGGCGGATCGCTTGAACCTCGACGTCCCGGCGCCCGACACCACGGTCCCCAAGGCGGAGCTGCACGTGCACCTCGAGGGCACCGCCCCGCCGGCCCTCATCCGTCGCCTCGCGCAGCGCAACGGCATGACCGTGCCCGAAGGCGTGTTCAAGACCGACGACGAGTTCGAGTGGAGCGACTTCCTGCACTTCCTGCGCACCTACGACCTCGCCGCCAGCGTCATCCGGACACCCGAGGACTACCGCGACGTCACGTTCGAGTACCTCGCCTCGTGCGCCGCGCAGGGCGCCGTCTATGTCGAGGTGATCGCGTCGCCGGACCACGCCGCGGCGGTCGGCCTGTCCGACGCCGAGCACTACGAGGGGATCGCCCAGGGGATCGACGACGCGCGCGACGCGCACGGCATCGAGGCGCGGATCGTGATCGCGGCGGTGCGCAACCTCGGCGTCGAGGCCGCGGAGGCGATCGCGCGCCGCCACGCCGACGACCGCCACCCCTACGTCGTCGGCTTCAACCTCGTCGGCGACGAGGCGGCCTGGCCGGCGAGCCTGTTCGCGCGCGCGTACGAGATCGCCGCGTCGTCGGGGCTCGGCTGCACGGTCCACGCCGGCGAGCACGACGGCCCGGACTCGATCCGGGCGGCCCTCGAGCTCCCGATCACCCGGATGTCGCACGGCGTCAGGGCGATCGAGGACCCGGCGCTGGTGGCCGAGCTCGCCGAACAGGGCATCGCGCTCGAGGTCTGTCCGAGCTCGAACGTGGCGCTCGGGCTGTTCGCCACCTACCAGGACCATCCGCTAGGTGCGCTCCGGGAGGCCGGGGTACGGGTGACGCTCGGCTCTGACGACCCGCCCTACTTCGGCTGTAGTATCGGCGCAGAGTACGCCGTGGCGCGCAAGTGGCACGGCTTCGAGGAGGAACAGCTGATCGAGGTTACGCGGCTCGCTGTGGGGGCCGGTTTTGCGGAGGATGCGGTGAGGGAGGGGCTGATCGCAGGACTGGATTTCCCGGGCAGTCGCAGGACCGATTAGGCTGCCGCCGCCTCAAGGACACTTTCCATCTGGAGGACAGAAGTGCCAAAGCGCAGCCTCGCCGCCATCCTCATGGCGGCATTCGTGCTCATCCTGGGAGTCGTAGCCGCCGGATGCGGTGACGACGACGACGACGGCGGCGGCGGGGGCGCCACGGCGGGCCAGAGCGAGGAGAAGCCGGCCATCAAGGTCGGCCTCGTGACCGACATCGGCGGTCTCAACGACCGCTCGTTCAACCAGCTGGCGAACGAGGGCCTCGAGCGGGCCAAGTCCGAGCTCGGGGTCGAGGGCCAGGTGGTCACGTCCGAGTCCAACGCGGACTACGTCCCGAACCTCTCGCGGCTCGCCCAGCAGCAGTACGACCTCGTGATCGGCGTCGGCTTCCTGATGGCTGACGCGGTCAACACCGTCGCCAAGAAGTTCCCGAACACGAACTTCGCGATCATCGACTTCTCGCAGTCCCAGCTGAAGGACAAGCCGACCAACGTGCGCGGCCTGCTGTTCAAGGAGAACGAGGCCGGCTACCTGGTCGGCTACCTCGCCGCGCTGTACGTCAAGGAGAAGGGCGGCGACCAGGTCATCTCCTCGGTCGGCGGCCAGAAGATCCCGCCCGTCGACGCCTACATCGCCGGCTACCAGGCGGGCGCCAAGGAAGTCAGCGCCGACATCAAGACGCTGAACGGCTACTCGCAGGACTTCGTCGACCAGGCGAAGTGCAAGGAGATCGCGCTGAACCAGATCGCCGAGGGCGCGCAGGTCGTGTTCCAGGTCGCCGGCCAGTGCGGCCTCGGCGCGCTCGACGCCGCCAAGGAGAAGGGCGTGCTCGGCATCGGCGTCGACGCCGACCAGGGCTACCTGGGCGAGCACATCCTGTCCTCGGCGCAGAAGAAGGTCGACGTGGCCGTGTTCGAGACCGCCAAGGCGGTCCAGGACGGCGGCTTCGCGGGCGGCGAGGACCAGATCTTCGACCTCAAGTCCGACGGCGTCGCGCTCGGCAAGCTGAACGCCGACGGCGAGCCGTTCGCCGATCAGGTCGAGGAGGTCAAGCAGCAGATCATTGACGGCGAGATCACCGACATCCCGGCGGAGGTCAAGTAGCCGAGACGCCGAACACCACGCCGATGCCCGGCGACACGCCCGCCCTCGAGCTGCGCGGGATCACCAAGCGCTTCGGCTCGCTGGTCGCGAACGACGCGATCGACTTCGAGCTGAAGCGCGGTGAGATCCACGCGCTGCTCGGGGAGAACGGGGCGGGCAAGTCGACCCTGATGAACGTCCTCTACGGGCTCCACCACCCGGACGAGGGCGAGATCCGGCTCGACGGCGAGCCGGTGACGATCGACTCCGCGAGGCGGGCGATCGCGCTGGGCATCGGCATGGTCCACCAGCACTTCATGCTCGTCCCGGTCATGACCGTGGCCGAGAACCTGGTGCTGGGGACCGAGCCGCGCCGTCCCGATGGGCGGCTCGACTACAAGGAGGCCGTGCGCCGCACGCGCGAGCTGAGCGAGCAGTACGGGCTCGCCGTGCGGCCGGAGGCGAAGGTCGAGGACCTGGGCGTCGGCGCGCAGCAGCGCGTGGAGATCCTGCGCGCGCTGTTCCGCGGCGCCAAGGTGCTGGTGCTCGACGAGCCGACCGCAGTCCTCACCGCGCAGGAGGCGCAGGACCTGTTCAAGGTCCTGCGCACGCTGACCGCCGGCGGCACGTCCGTCGTGTTCATCTCGCACAAGCTCAACGAGGCGCTCGACATCGCGGATCGCGTGACGGTTCTGCGGCGCGGCAAGAAGATCGACACGGTGAGCACCGAGGGCGCCACCGAGCGCAGCCTGGCGACGCTGATGGTCGGCCGCGACGTGCTGCTGCGGGTCGACAAGCCTGAGCACAAGCCGGGCGAGCCGGTGCTCGAGCTGCGCGATCTGCACGTGATCGATGACCGCGGCCTGGCCGCGGTGCGCGGGGTCAACCTGCAGGTCCGCGCGGGCGAGATCGTCGGCCTCGCCGGGGTCGACGCGAATGGCCAGAGCGAGCTGATCGAGGCGATCACCGGGCTGCGCTCGGCCGAGAGCGGCCAGGTGATCGTCGACGGGCGCGACGTCACCGGCGCCTCGCCGCGCGAGATGATCGACGCGGGCGTCGGCCACATCGCCGAGGACCGCCACCGTCGCGGGCTCGTGCTGCAGTTCGACCTCGCGGAGAACATCTCGCTACACGGCTACCGCAGGCGCGGCATGACGCGCTGGGGCTGGCTGTCGCCCAGGAAGATGGACGACCGCGCCCGCACGCTGCTGAACGAGTACGACGTCCGCGGGGGCAAGGTCGAGACGCTCGCCTCGTCGCTGTCGGGCGGCAACCAGCAGAAGGTCGTCATCGCGCGCGAGATCTCGTCGGACCCGAAGGTGCTGATCGCCGCCCAGCCCACACGCGGCCTCGACGTCGGCGCGATCGAGTTCGTTCACCGCCGGCTCGTCGAGGAGCGCGACAAGGGCCGCGCGATCCTACTCATCTCGCTCGAGCTCGAGGAGATCCGCTCGCTCAGCGACCGCGCGCTCGTGATCTACGAGGGCCAGATCGCGGCCGAGCTCGACCCGTCGACCTCGGAGGAGGACTTCGGCGTCTACATGACCGGCGGCGGGCGCAAGGAGGTGGCGGCGTGAGCGCCGAGCCCGACACCGACGTCCCCGTCACCGTCGCGGGCCGCCTCTCGACCTACCTCCGCGGCGGCGGGATCATCACGCCGATCATCACCGTCATCTTCGCCTTCATCGTCGGCGGCCTGGTGGTGCTGGTCACCGGCGGCAACCCGATCGAGACCTACAAGGCGATCTTCGACGGGACCGGCCTGAACCCGGCGCAGTGGCTCGACGATGAAGACCGCGTCATTGCCGAGCTGAACCTGCAGTCGACGCTGATCCTGACGACGCCGCTGATCCTGACGGGCCTGGCAGTGGCGTTCGCGTTCCGCTGCGGCCTGTTCAACATCGGCGGCCAGGGCCAGTACCTCGTCGGCACCTACTTCGCGGTGTGGGTCGGCTCCTCGTTCGAGTCGATGCCCGGCCTGCTGCACATCCTCTTCGCGATGGTCGCCGGCTGCCTGGCTGGCGCCGCGTGGGGAGCCATCGCCGGCCTCCTGAAGGCCGTCTCGGGGGCCCACGAGGTGATCTCGACGATCATGCTCAACTGGGTCGCGATCTGGACGGGCGTGTTCCTGTTCGGGCTCGGCGGGCCGCTGCAGAGCGACACCGACACGTCGGTGCCCGTGTCCAACGACATCGCCGAGGGCGTGAAGCTGCCGGTGTTCTTCGGAGACCCACAGCTTCAGGGCACGCACATCGGCCTCTTCATCGCGCTGGCCATGCTGCTCGTCTTCTGGGTGCTGCTGAACCGCACGCGCACGGGCTACGAGGTGAAGGCCGTGGGGTTCAACCCCGAGGCCGCGCGCACGGCGGGCATCTCGGTCAGCAAGAACTACGTCCTCGTGATGGCGGTGTGCGGGTTCTTCGCCGGCCTGGCCGGGACGCTCGACGTGCTCGGCTGGCAGTTCCGGGTCGCGACCAACGACGTCCAGATCAGCACGATCGGATTCCTCGGGATCGCCGTCGCCCTGCTCGGGCGCAACACGGCGGTCGGGGTGCTCTTCTCGGCCCTCTTCTTCGGCGCGCTGGTCACCGGGACGTCGGTGCGCAACCTCGATCCGACGGTGTTCGAGCCCGCGCTGGCCTCCAACCTCACGTTGATCATCCAGGGCCTCGTGATCCTGATGGTCAGCGCCGACATCCTCGTCGTGTACCTGTGGCGACTGCGCAGCAAACTGCGCAGAGGCGGCGCCGCCCCGCCCGCGGAGGTCACGGCATGACGCTCGTCGAGCCGCGGCCCGCCCCGCCCGCAGAGCAGGTCGAGCCCAACGGCTGGCTCGCGGCCCGCAACGTCGGCTGGGCGGGCGTCGCGCTCGCGTTCCTCGCGTTCTTCGTCGCCGTGCCGCCGCTCGTGATCCGCTCGCCGATCCCGACGATCGTGCTCGGCCTGGCGGGCATCGCCGCTGGCCACTGGGCCGCGCGCAAGGGCGAGAAGCGGATCGGCTGGGGAGCGGTCGCCGCCTCGATCGTCGGCATCGCCGGTGGGATCGCGGCGACTGAGTCGGGCGTCACGAACCTCGAGCGCGTCGTCGTGTGGTCGGCGCTGCTGGCCGCGATGCTGCGCTACGCCACGCCGCTGCTGTTCGCCGCGCTCGGCGGCCTGTTCTCCGAGCGCAGCGGCGTCATCAACATCGGCCTCGAGGGCATGATGCTGATGGGCGCCTTCTGGGGGCTGTGGGGCGCGGAGGTCACCGGCTCGTGGGTCATCGGCCTGCTGGTCGGGACGGTCTCCGGCGGGCTGCTGGCCCTGATCCACGCGCTCTTCTCGGTCACCCTCCGCGCCGACCAGATCGTCTCCGGCTTCGCGCTGACGTTCCTCGCGGCCGGGATCACCGGGTTCTTCTACGTGAGCATCTACGGCGCGGAGGGCACCCCGGACAACATCCCGCGGGCGCCCGACGTCACGATTCCCTTGCTCGACGAGATCCCGTTCATCGGCGACGTGATCGGGCGGATGAACATCCTGATCTGGCTCGGGCTGCTGACCTGCCTGCTCACCTGGCTCGTGGTGTTCCGGACGCCGATGGGGTTGCGGCTGCGGTCCGTCGGCGAGAACCCGCTGGCGGCGCAGACCGCCGGCGTGTCGCCGGTGCGAGTCCGCTATGTCGCGGTCGTGATCTCGGGCATGCTGGCGGCGATCGGCGGCGCCTACCTGTCGATCGGCTTCGTCGGCTCGTTCGTCGAGAACATGACCGCGGGCCGCGGCTACATCGCGCTGGCGGTGCTCATCTGCGGCCGCTGGCTCCCGAGCGGCGCGCTCGTCTTCGCGTGCCTGTTCGGCTTCTGCACCGCGCTCGCGCAGCGGCTGCCGGTGTTCTCCGAGTCGGCCGCCACGCTGTTCCAGGCGCTCCCGTACGTGGTCACCCTGATCGCCGTGGCCGGCGTCGTCGGCCGGTCGATCCCGCCGGCCGCGATCGGCCGTCCCCTGGATCGCTGAAGCTCTGCGATCATCGGGGCATGCGTCGCCTCGGATGGATCGCGCCGTTGCTCGCCCTCGGGCTCGGCGCGTGCGGTTCGACGAGCGACGCCGAGCGCTTCAGCCTCACCACGCCGGGCACCGACGACATGGTGGTGCGCGAGGTCGAGGGCAGCGCCAAGCCGCGCCGCGGAAAGCCGACGGCGAGCGAGGTGCGGGTGATCCGCGGCTGGGCCGACGCCCTGCGCACCGGCCACGTCAACCAGGCGGCGCGCTTCTTCGCCGTGCCCGCCACCGTCCTCGACGGCACCAACCCGCGCCGCGAGCTGCCGAACCTCGCCGCGGTGCGCGAGTTCAACCGCGGCCTCCCATGCGGCGCCCGCCTGGTCGAGACCGAACGAGGCGAGGGCGCGTTCGTGATCGCGACCTTCCGGCTGACCCAGCGAACAGGCCCGGGCGCCCGGCCGTGCACGGGGGAGGGCAGCCTCGCCGCGACGGCGTTCCTGATCGAGAAGCGGCGGATCGTGCAGTGGCTGCGCGCGCCGGATCCGGTCAAGCCGCAGGGCGATTCCTCGTAGAGCCGGAGAGGGGACTCGAACCCCTGGCCTACGACTTACAAGGTCGTTGCTCTACCAGCTGAGCTACTCCGGCGCGGGGTGGCAAGTCTAGGGCCCACGATCGTCGCTCGGTCATGAATCCCGACCGAGCGTATCAGAATTATTAGGGTGCCCTAATAGGGTGCGTCAGCCGCCGAGGAAGTTGTTGCGCCGGCGCTCGGCTTCCGTCCTCGCTGCCCGGCGCTCGGCCGACCACTGCGAGTCGCGCTCGCGCCGCATCTGCTCCTCGACGCGGCGCTCCTCGCGGGCGGCACGCCGCTCGGGCGCCGGAAGGCGCCATTCCCGCACGACAACGGCGGGCGATCGATGCCTTGTCCACACGTGACGAACGCTACGTGGAGAGCGGCGCCACGGTCAAGAACCCACGCCGCAGGGTCGATATTCCAGGTGTGATCACCCAGCACACCCCGGCGCAGGGGGGCGGCACTGCGCTGGACGCCCTGATCGACGCCGCAGCCGGAATTCTGGCCGCGGACTCGTTGGAGGACACGCTCGGGCGGATCGCGCACCACCTTCAGGCGCTCCTGCCGTACGACGACCTCACCGTCTACGAGGTCGACGCTGCCGGCACCGGCCTGCGGCCCGTGTTCGCGCTCGGCGCCTGGGTGCAGGAGATCATGTCCGAGTCGCTGTCGGTCGAGAACGGCACGACGGGCTGGGTCGTGCGCAACCGCAGGACCCGCAACGTGCCGAACACGCGCTTCGACACGATCAGCACCGTCGTGCCGGGGACCGACGACGCCGACGAGGCGTTCGTCTGCGTGCCGCTGCTGGCGCACGATCGCGTCGTCGGCACGCTCAACGTCTACCGGACCGGCGTCGACCGCGCGTTCACCGATGCCGAGGTCGCGTTGGTCGAGCGCTTCGCCACCATGGCCGCCCTCGCCTACGAGGCGGCCCGCCAGCGCGAGCACCTGCGCGAGCAGGCGGCCACCGACGGGCTCACCGGCCTGCTCAACCACCGCGGCTCCCAGGAGCGGCTGCGGCGCGAGATCGAGGCTGCCGCCGAGACCGGCGAGCCGCTCAGCGTCGCGGTCGTCGACCTCGACCACTTCAAGCGGATCAACGACTCGCACGGCCATGCCGAGGGCGACAAGGCGCTGGCCGCCGCGGCCGCCAAGCTCCGTTCCGTCGTCCGCGCCGGCGACGCCGTCGGCCGCTTGGGCGGTGAGGAGTTCGTGCTCGTGCTGCCGGGCGTCGGCGGCGAGGGCGCCGCGGAGGCCGCCGAGCGAGCCCGCGCCGCGCTTGGCGAGGTGATCGTCGGGCGTCGCCGGCTCGAGTGCTCGGCCGGCGTCGCGACGTTCCCCCAGGACGCCCAGGAGGCCGCCGAGCTGCTCGAGCGCGCCGACGCCGCGCTGTACGCCGCCAAGAACGGCGGCCGCCGCCAGACCCGCCGCTACGCCGTCAACCTCGCCGCCCGACCCTCACGGGCCGACGAGCGCAGCGAGGTGAAGGCGCTCCTGCGCCGCGGCGCGGCCGTCATCGTCCCGGTCTTCCAGCCAGTGCTCGAGCTCGCCACCGGCCGCGTCTGCGGCTACGAGGCGCTCGCGCGGATCGACGGCGACCCCGTGCGCCGCCCCGACCAGTGGTTTGCCCAGGCCCACCGCTGCGGGCTCGGCGCCGAGCTCGAGGCGCTTGCGCTGCGCGCCGCGCTGGCCGTCGCCGACCGCCCCGCCGGCACCTTCCTGGCCCTCAACGTCAGCCCTGGCGCGCTGCTGGCGCCGCCGGTCGCCGACGTGCTGCCCGACGACCTCTCGGACATCGTGATCGAGCTCACCGAGCACGAGCTGTTCACTGCCGAGGAGACACTCGAGGCGTGCCTGGCCGAGCTGCGCGAGCGAGGCGCACGCGTGGCGCTCGACGACGCCGGCGCCGGCTACGCCGGTCTGCAGCAGGTGATCCGCATCGCGCCGGACATCCTCAAGGTCGACCGCTCGCTCGTGCACGGCGCCCACAGCGACCCGTCCCGCTACGCGCTGCTCGAGGCGCTCGTCTCGTTCGCCGGCACCACGGGCGCTGCGGTGTGCGGCGAGGGCGTCGAGGACCTCGCGGATCTCCGCGCGCTCGCCGACCTCGACGCCACCTACGCCCAGGGCTACGCGCTCGCCCGGCCGGCCGTGCCGTGGGCGCCGCTCAGCCCTGAGATCGCGGCGACGGCCGACGTGCGCGCCGGCGTCCGCGTTGCGGCCGCCGCCGCCCGCGGTGGCGCCGTGT